>NZ_JBKQXU010000002.1:91244-292618 GCF_048545135.1 Gardnerella bretellae | reverse complement strand
AACCCACCTACAACCAACCCACCTACAACCAACCCACCTGCACAAAACCCACCTGCAGCACATTAATAAAATAGAATTATAAAATAAAGCTCCCAACGGATTCGTTGGGAGCTTTATTTGTGCCTTAAATAGTTTTTAAGCTCTTGCCTGATTAGCAGCTTTAATACCGGCTAAATCAACTTCTTCAAGCGGAATAACCTTAGTATGATTCTTAATCTTGTATCCAACGTACAAAATTAAGAACAGTGGCACAGACATGTACGTAATGCCAATGGCCTGCCAGTTAAGAGTTGCAAATGAGTGCAAATCCTGGCCAACAATAACCAAAACGCACAAAAGGAACGCAACAATCGGACCAAAAGGATACCACTTTGCTCGGTACACTAAATCGTCCAAAGAATGCCCCTGAGCCACATACGCTTTTCTAAAGCGGTAATGCGCTAAAGCAATACCAGCCCAAGCAATAAAGCCTGTTAAACCACTTGCAGCAACCAGGAACATGTATATTTGCGAGCCAAAAATACTCATGAAGAACGTGAACAAAGCCACCACAAATGTTGCAATTAAAGCTGGAACTGGAATACCGCGGAGGCTTACTTTTCCGAAAACTTTTGGAGCATTACCATCTTTTGCAAGAGCATAAAGCATTCTAGTAGAAGCGTACATTCCGGAATTTGCTGCAGAAATAACAGAAGTCAAAATAACAGCATTCATAACTGCTGCAGCAGCTGCAAGACCTGCACGCTGGAACACAAGCGTGAATGGGCTTATAGCAATATCAGTTACTTCGGATCCAAGCAAATTCTTGTCGGTGTAAGGAATAATGCACGCAATAACGAAAATCGCAAGAATGTAGAAAAGAAGAATACGCCAGAATACTTGCTTAACAGCCTTCGGAATACTCTTTTCTGGCGTTGCAGACTCTCCAGCAGTAATACCAATAAGCTCAGTTCCTTGGAAGGAGAAGCCAGCAATAGCAAACGCGCACAGCACTGCAGGAACACCACCAGCAAACGGAGCATCTTTATGCGTAAAGTTTTGCAAGAATGGAGCTTTGCCGCCAATAATTCCAACAATTGTAAGCATGCCAACAACGAGGAACACAATAACCGCAACAACTTTCACAATAGAAAGCCAGTATTCTGTTTCTCCGAAGCACTTAACTGTAAGAACGTTAATCAGCAAAATAAGCATAAGAACCGAAAGTGAGAAAATCCATATTGGCACTTTCGGGAACCAGTATTGCAAAACTATTGCTGCAGTACTAACGTCTACAGCCACCGTAATAGCCCAGTTAAACCAATAGTTCCAGCCCATTGCAAAACCTAAAGCAGGATCAACAAAGCGTCCGGAGTACGAAGCAAACGAGCCACTAATAGGCATAAACGTTGCCATTTCTCCAAGAGAAGTCATAAGGAAGTAAACCATTATGCCTATTGCGCCGTAAGCAAACAAAGCGCCGCCAGGACCAGCCATGTGAATTGTTGCACCACTGGCAACAAATAAGCCGGTACCAATGCTGCCGCCTAAAGCAATCATGGAAATATGACGTGTTTTCAAAGCACGATGAACATCGTGATTCTGCTGAGAAGTTTGTTCAGCAGTAGATGGTAATGAACTATTACTCATTTTTCCTCCTTTTATGTCGTCTCAGAGGCAAAACAAGCAACAGCGTGCGTGTCGATAGCGCTCCGCAGCGAATGCCGAAATCGCTGCGACAGTACTTGGTTTATTAAACCAAGTCCCAGCTCACTACCTTTGGAAATCAGCAGTAAACTTCGGCGCTCTCCCCTTTTGTAAGTAATCAACGCTTTTCCGAGCTCATACTTACTACTCTTGTTGAGCGCAACCTCTGGTCGATGGTGTTCATTATTAGTACTACTTAGCGACAAACATACAGAATTGCGGCGTGGCGAAAAGAGAATAAAAAAAATCTCGGCAAATTATGTAACCTGCCGAGATAAATCGTGGAGCTAGGGGGATTCGAACCCCCGACCCCCTCCATGCCATGGAGATGCGCTACCAGCTGCGCCATAGCCCCATTTTTAGTTATGCTGTTCAAGCGAACCTTTGATAGAATACAACAAATTAGCGCTCTATCCAAATGCGGCGTGTCGAATCAGCTTAAATATTACTAAAAATATTGCTACTTAATTACCGTTTGAACTACCGGAATTTTCTGCATTTCCAGAAGTAGACGCTCCGCCTGAAGCTCCCCCTGAAGAAGATCCTAAACCACCGTTAGAAGAGCTACCTGAAGCACCACCAGGAGCAGTTGACGACGAGGAGGACTCCCCGCTTGAGTTACTTCCCGAAGTTGATTCTCCAGAATGCGATCCGCCACTTGTTGAAGAATTATCACCACCAGGCTCACCGTCAGTAGAATTTCCTAAATTAGAATCTGAGTCATCGCGGGAATGTAAACCTTTGTTTTCATCCTCTTTTTCTGAATCCTGATTTTCTGAATCACTATCAGACGGCTTCTTATGCTCAACGCCATTATTGCTATTTTGTTGAGGATTTACCTGATTTTTAGGCTTCTGCTGAATCTGCTGAGGCTGAATATTGTCCGTTCCCTTGCCTTGCGTAAAAAGCAAAACAATTCCTGCAGTGGCAACAACAGCAACTAAAGCGCTTATTACAGCTATAGTAATAGTTGCAGCATAACTATTCTTACGTCGATCTAAATTACTTGCGTTAGCATACTTAGAATCGCGAATAGCTTCAGATAACGGCACAGGCTGGCTCAAATCGCCTTCCGACAATTCCATATCTTCTTCGCGCTGCTCGCGTAAAGCAGAAAGCTCTAAAAGTCGCGTATTTTCTAATTCTGGATCTTTAGCTTCAGAGCTTATAGTTCGCCCAGAATTAACTTCACCATTTTGCCTAGAATACGCCATACGAGCATCATCTCCCGCGACTTTATATCCAGCATTTCTTACTTCAACATTGTATACAGGATGCATGTTAAGAGTTTGAACATTATCTTTATATTGCTTCGAATCATTAGCATAACCAGCAGCGTCAGAAGTACCAGCAGAATCAGAATTATTAAGATTCTTAGGATTTGCTTCAGCTAACTTACGGGAAGAAGCGTGAATAACATTCTGATACAGCTGAGAAGCCACAGCCGACACAATCGAACCAATAGCCACACCAATAACCGAACCGGCAATACCAATTTTAGAAGCGAGCAAAAACGAGGTCACTGCTGCCAGCGAACCCGCTAAAACCTGCGTAAATGATATGCCTTTGAAGAAATTCTTCACGTGTTTACCTTAACTACCTAACAATGTATTGCGAAACATAAATGCAATATGTATAAACTTATTACAAATTACAAATTACCACTCACAACGATGGTATCACTCAAGGCATGAGTTGGATAGCTATTTTAGGAATCTACTTAGTTCTTTCTTTGCTTCCATAATGTTCGCCCAAGCTTGCAATAATAATGGCTGCAAATATTAAAGCAAATCCCACAAATGCCATATTTGACACATACTCATGGTAAAGCAGCGTAGAAAATAGTAGAGTAAATAAGCTTTCAGTGCACATAATAACCGATGCGTTTGCCGTAGAAAGATTAACCAAACTATAGTTTTGCATAATTTGCGCAGCAACAGTCACCACAACAATTAAGTAGAACATGTTTGCAAAAATAGAAAGATTATCCGCGCCGTTGAAATTAGGCAAAGGCTCATAAATTAACGCTCCAGCTAAGAACAGCACTCCTGAAACAACAAATTGTCCAAAAGTTAAAGTTACAGGATTATATTTTCTTGAATAATACGCAAGGAACGTAAGATTAAAAGCGAAAACTGCAGCGCATACAAGAGTCAGAATATCGCCATAAGAAAGCGTAAGAGCGAACATTCCTGGCTTTAAAGCCACAAAACCAACGCCAGCAACACAAACTACAGCAGCAATTAAGCCTAGTATTGTAGGCTTTTTCTTAACAATTAGCCAAGCTGAAAATGGTGTAATAACGCAGTAGGCTGCAGTAAGAAAAGCGCTACGACCCGGATCAATTGTTTGCAATCCTTCAGTTTGCAAAACTAAAGTCGCATAGTATGTAACACCAGTTATTAGCGAAGGAATAATCAATTTTTTTGTAAAAGTTTTACGAAGAGTGCCGAAAAAAATTACAAACATAATCGCGCACGCACCAATCATGCGCACTCCCATAAGCCATTGAACCGGAAAAACTTCGAGAGCATACTTTGAAGAAACGTAGCTGCCACCCCAAATAGCAGCGCAAACTAACAACATTAGTTGAGAAATATGAACACTGTTCCCTTTAGGCATGCCAGATTTATCAACTATTGATTTAGCTGCTTCACCATTAGCTTTCATAATGCCTCCCCTTCAACTATAAAAGTTAATCCACTAATAAAAGTCGCTTCCTTAAAGCCGCTTCATAAAAGTTACTTCCTTAAAGTCGCTTCCTTAAAATTTTCTTTTATTTAGTGAATTTAGTTTATAAAATACACAGATTAGCCATAAAATCGGGAAAAGTACAACTTTTCGGCGTTCCTCAGGAAAATTTCCGATACGCGCTTCATAAAACCGATATACTTAACTATTTTGCTTTATATCTTTCACATAAGTAATTTTTATAAAATTCGGTGATTTATATCACAACTGCGTAATTTTTTGCAGCACACACTCGTATACTCTTCTAAAGAAGCGTAATGTAAAAGTAATGACTTGTTTAATTGCACACCACAGACGCGCGCAATTTTACTAATAACGAAAGGAAATATTATGGCAACTCTTAATGCAGATATGAAAGAATTTATTGCTAATAATTTGGCTTGGATTGCAACAGTAAGCAAAGATGGCGAACTTGATTTAGGACCAAAAATGTCTATGTTCGTGCTTGACGACAACCACCTTGCCTACCACGAGCGCACTGCCGGCCAGCATTTTAAGAACTTGCAAGACGGCAGCCAGCTAGTAGTTGCTTTTGCTAATTTGGCAGAAAAGAAGGGTTATCGCTTCCGTGGAACCGTAACTCTTCACACGGATGACGCGATTTACGACGAGCAGGTTCGTGTGGCCGAAGAAAAAGGCACAAAGAAGCCAGCTGCAGTTCCAGTTATGGAAATTACTGAGATTCAGGATTTGACTTCTGGAGCTACTGCCGGCAAAACAATCGCAAAAGATTAATTCGTAGCTTGAGCAAAACGCCGAATTAGTACGTTTCAAGCAAGCGGAATACAATATCGAGTGGCGTTCGTCCTCAAAGGCGAAGATGAACACCACTCAATTCTTTATTTAATTACTTAGTTGTTGCTAATTTACTTATTTTCTTTACGCAATGCTTGCAACCTAACATTCATTTCTTCCGCTTTCTTCTTCTCGAAGTAATAAATTATTGCAGCAATCGCAATCGGGAAAATAACAGTGAACGCAATCCATCCGCAAATCACAGCTGGCTCATCTTTGAATGAAATCCAACCAACAATCACCGATACAATAAATTGAATAGCAATTGGTGGAACTAGCGCAAAAACGAACTTTGCAAGATTTGACATGCGTTCATTCGACCAAAAAATAGCGAACACTCCATATCCTATGCCTATAACAAACGCGGCTACAGCATAAGATGCAATTCTGTTTCCAACCGCGCTATGCGCTAACAGGCTTGAAATAAAAGACATTACTGTAAAAATAGTGCACCCTATGCCAATGCCTTTAACAATGTTTTTTGCCATTGTTTTGCCTAAAGTTGTAACTTGCTTTTCCATAATAATCGTTTCCCTTTTAAGTATTAAAAAATTAGTATTAAAATTTTTGTTTTATATTTGACTACGCTTAAAACTACATTCCCAAGCGCTTTTTGAACGAGCTCAAGCATCTGCGACTAATCCACTCAACGCTTCCGTCGTCCATTTTTACGCTCATACTTCCGCCAAATCCTGGATCTACTCGAACAATGCGATTCAAGTTCACGATTGCGGATTTAGATATGCGCACAAACGACGCGAATTGCGGATTATCAAAATCCATTAAGCGCTTGTAAGAAACACACTCGCCTTTATCGCTGTGAATGATTACGCGCGAATTTTCTACGCAAATCATAATCACATCTGGCTCGTGCATAACAATAATCGAATCATTAATATAACCGTATATGAATGAATTATTGTTGCTATTTGCCGCGTCCGCAGTATTATTTTCGGCGCTGCTTGCGTCTGCATTTTTAGAATCAATACTTTGCAAGCTGGATATAATGCGTTTAAGATTATCGTCAATATTGTGAAGCGACAACTGAGCGTGCTGCTCTTCTTCTGGCGGCACAATAGCAATTGTTACTTTCATCAAGCCTCCCTTCCGTAGTTCTACCGTTAGCGTTTGCTAGCTTTTTGTTTTGTAATTTTGACTATACGGCACTGTAAATAGTCTGTCTTTACAAAATCGCTAAACGGTAGTTTTAGGAATATAAGCGGTAAAAAGAAGAGATTATGCCGATTAAGCTGCTCCCCAAATGCGAATAAGACGCTGGCTTGTAGGATCAGCTGCAGGGCCTTGATCGTAAGCATCCAAACGCCAATGAATCGAACCATCCGCATTAAGACTTGGAATTAAGCGCGCCCAACGACCGTTTCCCATTCCGCCAATCGTCTTATAAGAAGGATCCACCTTGTCTAATCCAAGAAGCTTATGAACAGTTTGCGAAAGACAAGAGCCGTGAGAAAACACTAGCAAATCGCGGTCGGAACCGGTTTTGCGCGTCCACTGTTCAACAGTTGCAGCTGCACGCTCTCCTACTTCCTGCTTAGTTTCTGCACCGTGGCGAAGCTCTCCGCCTTCGCCTTTTACCCAAGCGTTAAAATCTTCCGGCCATTTTTCGCTAATTTGCTGGCGATTAAGGCCTTCCCACTCGCCAAAGAAGCGCTCGCGCACGCCATTTTCAACATGCACATGAAGCCCAAGCTTATCCGCAAAAGCGTGAGCTGTTTGCTGCGCGCGAATAAGAGGAGAAACAATCGCCACAAAACTCGCGTCCGCTTCTTCCGGCGTAATGCGCACATGCTCCTGGCTATTCGGATCCTTTGGATCTTCCAAATCAGAAGCGCCAAAAAGCACGCGCAAAGCCTTACCAGAGCGAGTCACCTGATCCATTCCAGACTCATCCAAAGCAATATCAATCATGCCTTGAAGACGAAACTGCGCATTATAAGGCGTCTGGCCGTGACGAATAAGCATAACAGAGCGCGCAAGTCCTTCATGAGCACTATTAACGGAATTATTTACGTTACTCGCAACGTTTTCAACAAAATCAACCATAATCTACCGCCTTCTAAAGCCTTTTATAAATAATTTAACGCTCCCAGCTAGGCTTCCAGCCTTCAATTACGTGCTGAGCATTTTCCGAATACACCATAGAATCAGCCGGAACATCGTGACGCACAACAGAGCCAGCACCCGTAGTTACACCATCAGACACATTTACTGGAGCCACAAAAAGATTACCTGCACCAACGTGAACACCAGAACCAATACTCGTATGATTCTTATGCACTCCATCATAGTTTGCAGTAATCGTGCCGCCACCAATATTCGTATGCTCACCCAAGTTGGCATCGCCAATATAGCTTAAATGCGGAACCTTAGTGCCGTTACCAATATGCGCCTTCTTCATTTCCACGAAAGCGCCGGCCTTACTTTCTTCACCAAGCACATTTCCCGCGCGCAAATACGTCCACGGACCAATGTTAGCAGCCCTGCAAATATGCGATTCTTGCACACGCGAACGCTCAACTACAGCATCCTCGTCAACTTGCGCATCAATAAGAGTCGTATAAGGGCCAACAACAGCGCCGCTTAAAACATTAGTATGACCTTGAAGGAAGCAGCCAGGAAGAACCGTCACATCTTGAGCAAGAGTAACATCATCTTCAATCCAAGTAGTATCCGGATCAAGAATAGTTACGCCTTCAAGCATCCAATGCTCACACACGCGCTTATTATAAGCTTTTGCGAGCGCAGACAACTGCACACGAGTATTAACACCCTCTACGCTAAGTGGGTCAGGAGCAGACATCGCTCCCACATGACCAAACTTTCGAGCATGTTCCAAAGCATCCGTTAAATAAAACTCGCCTTGAGCATTTTGAGAATTTAAGTTTGCAATTGCGTCACATAATACAGTCGCATCAAACACGTATACGGAAGTGTTTACTTCTTTAATTTCAAGTTCTCCAGCATTAGCATCCTTATGCTCTACGATTCGCAAAACATCGCCGTTTGCTTCGCGAACAATACGGCCGTAGCCAGTAGCATCGTCTAATACTGCTGTAAGAACAGTTGCAACATTGCCATGATTATTGTGAAAATCTACTAAAGATTGAAGAGTTTTAGTGTCCAAAAGAGGCATATCGCTTGCTGCAATTAACACAGCACCTTTTAACGTTTCGCCAGTTTCTTTTTTAGCGATTTCGTTAAGATCTTTAATAGCGCACTGAACTGCGCGGCCAGTTCCAGGGGTTTCGTCCTGATTTACAATATGCACATTCTTGTTATAGCTAACAGCTGCAGCGGTTACGCGTTCAGCCTGAGCATGCACAACTACAGCCATCTTATTTGGATTTACGCCAGCAATTGCGCTCATAACACGATTTAGGAATGTTTTTCCAGCAAAGTTATGAAGTACTTTCGGAGTTGCTGAACGCATACGCGTACCTTCACCCGCCGCTAAAATAATTGCCGCGGCCACATCATGCTTTTCCACGCATGCTCCTTATTTTGTATTAAATAATATTCTTACTTATTTAATTCTATTACGTCTTAACGCCTATCCAAAACAAAAACGCTACTTGCAAAACAAGTAGCGCCTGTATAAGCTCCCTCACCTGGATTCGAACCAAGACAAAGGGTTCCAAAGACCCGTGTGCTGCCATTACACCATGAGGGAACGGCGGAAAAACCGCCAAGTCACTATTATGCCACACGAATTGACTTCGTCAAATTTGGCGTGGCGAAAAGTAAAATCAGCGTTTACGCAAATAGGAAGCCTTGACCGTGATGTTCCGGGTAAGTGTCGAAAAGCTTCGCAACCGAACCATCTTCAAATACTGCTTTAATTGCGCTTGCAAGAAGAGGAGCAATAGAAAGAACAGTCAAACCATCCCAACGCTTTTCTTCCGGAATAGGCACAGTATCCGTCAACACAACTTCGCGAGCGCCACAAGCCTTCAAACGCTCAACCGCAGGGCCAGAAAGCACGCCGTGAGTTGCAACAACTGTAACAGACTTAGCTCCAGCTTCCTTCAACACGTTGCAAGCGCCAGCAATAGTGCCAGCAGTATCAATCAAGTCATCAACCATAACGCAATCGCGACCAGCAACGTCACCAACAACGCGGTTTGCAACAGCCTTATTCGGGCATGTAATATCGCGAGTCTTATGCACAAAAGCCAAAGGACCGCCGCCTAAACGCTGCGCCCACTGTTCAGCCACGCGAATACGGCCAGCATCCGGAGACACAACAGTTACGTTTGCAAGATCTTCACGAAAACGATCGCGCACATAATCAACCAAAACAGGCATAGCAATCAAGTGGTCAACAGGACCGTCGAAGAATCCCTGAGACTGAGCCGCATGCAAATCAACGCTCATAATGCGGTCAGCGCCAGCAGTTTTAAGCAAATCAAACATCAAGCGGCAAGAAATAGGCTCACGACCGCGATGCTTCTTATCCTGACGAGAATAGCCAAGAAGTGGGCAAACTGCAGTAATCGAACGAGCAGAAGCGCGCTTCAAAGCGTCAATCATAATCAACTGTTCCATAATGGACTTGTTGACAGGGTCGCTGTGACTCTGCAATACGAACACATCCGTACCGCGCACCGACTGCGTGTAACGAACATACATTTCGCCATTAGCAAAATCGTATGCCGTTGTTTCCAATACATCAATGCCAAGCTGGTCTGCTACATCACGAGCAAGTTTCGGATGGGCGCGACCAGTAACGAGAACAAGGTTTTTATCTGGCTTTCCTTCAAGGACGATGCTCACCATATCTCCAAACGTTAGTTCGCTTTAGTTCGCGAAATGAACATATTCAATACTAACTTTTTGCGCAGACTTGCGGCGACAAGCCGAAAAAGTAAATAGTCACGACCTATACAAGCCGTGCTTAACAATGTACTGCACTACTCCATCCGGAACTAAATACCATACTGGTTCACCATGCTCAGCGCGACGGCGAACATCCGTAGAAGAAATCGACAATGCTGGAATCTCCAAAATATCAACCGGCAAATGTTCAGAATCGCAGTGAACAATATCGTCATAATTTGCAACATTTCCAGCACTGTTCACATTCAGCTGCCTAGTAATAAAAGGCAAATTAGACTCCAACTTTTCCGGCCTAGAATACCCCGGGCGAGTTACTGCTACAAATCGCGCCAAATTCCACATTTCGCGCGCATTCTTCCACTGCATAATTTCCGCCACAGCATCCGCTCCAGTAATGAAGAAAAGCTCCGCATCCGGATGCTGCGCGTGAATATCTTGCAAAGTATCAATAGTGTAAGTAACTCCTGGACGGTCAATATCAACCCTAGAAACAGTAAACTTAGGATTAGAAGCCGTTGCAATAACCGTCATTAAATAACGGTCCTCAGCATTCGTAACTTTTTTATCAAGCTTAAAAACAGGCCTACCAGTTGGCACGAAAATAACCTCGTCCAAATCATAAACCCACGCAACTTCAGAAGCCGCAACCAAGTGGCCGTTATGAATAGGATCAAAAGTTCCACCCATAATGCCAATACGCTGACGCTCATGAACGTTACCGCGTGCAGAAGTGCGCTTTCGCATAGAAGTTGCTACCGCAGGAGGAGCCGCTTCTTTTCCGGTAAACGAACCTTGAAACAGGTCAGACATTCGCCGCTGAGCATCTGTGTTATTTTCAGGACTCATTCGCTTCAGATTCCTTATCTTCAGCCTCAGTTTCACTAACTACCCCAGAAGCATCATTCGCACTATCTGGGTTAATATTCCCCATCTCCTCATCCCACTCGTCCTTAACAACACGCTGAATTTCAGCAAAAGTTGGAAGAGGGAAATCAGGCTGATACGTGCCGCGAATTTTTGCCACAGATTCAGTGATTTTAACAAGCATTGATGTCATTGCATCAACATCATTATTGCGCTCTAAAGCACTAAATTCACGAATATTCTTTTCCATTCGACCCATTTGCTCAAGAACGCTAGAAAACGCATCATCTTCAGGAAGCGTTACGTCATTTGCGTCAGCATCCGGCCATCCCATAAGCACAGCATCCGCATATTCAAGCGAGGAACGCTGTTGCGCGGAGGCAATACCATCCTCAATTTGCACCAAAAACACATAGCGCACAATCGACAAACGCTCAGCCGCAATATTAAGCGCTTCAGCCGGAGTTATATTCACATCATTCTTAGGCATATCATTAGGCATACTCTTACCTTACCGCCACGTAACTATCAAAACCAGTACTACTCGCGTATCTGACCGCTGCCGTAGCCAATCCACTTGGTTGTTGTCATCTCACGCAATCCCATAGGGCCTCTTGCATGCAATTTTTGCGTCGATATTCCAAGCTCAGCACCAAAACCAAACTCTCCACCATCCGTAAAGCGCGTTGAAGCATTCACCATCACCACTGCAGAATCAACATTCGCAATAAAACTTTGAATCGTTTCGTAATCTTCAGCAATAATTGTTTCCGTATGCCCTGTAGAATACTTCGCTATATGATTTGCAGCATCAAAAGCATCGTCCACAATTTTTACGCCCATATTAAGCGACAAATACTCGCGTTTCCAATCCTCGCAAGTTGCATGCTCAAGCTGCAAACCTGCAATATTAGCAGATTGCAAAATTTCGTAAGATTTATCGTCAGCATGCAAAATAACATTATGCTCAGCTAAAGCAGCGCCAACTTGCGGTAAAAATTCCTGCGCAATATTGCGATTTACCAATAATTTTTCTGCCGCATTACACACACCTACGCGCTGAGTTTTTGCGTTAATAACAATCGGTATAGCTTTTTTAATATCAGCGCTTTTATCTACATAAATATGCACGTTTCCAGCACCAGTTTCAATAACCGGCACTGTAGACTCTTTAACAACCGTAGCAATAAGATTCGCACTACCGCGCGGAACTAGAACATCAATATGACCGTGCGCGTGCATCATGGCCGTGGCCCCCGACCTACCTAAATCGTCAACCGACTGAATTAAATCTGCACTAAAACCGGCTTTTTTAAGCACACTTCCAATAATCTCAATGCTTTTTTGATTCGTATTTTGAGCCGCACTTCCGCCTCGCAAAATTGCAGCATTACCAGACTTTAAGCACAAAGCTGCAACGTCAATAGTGACGTTTGGGCGAGCCTCATAAATCATTCCCATAACGCCAATTGGCACGCGAACTTGCGAAAGTTTAATACCATTAGGAAGAGTGTATCCGCGAACAACTTCTCCTACAGGATCTTGCAATTGCGCAATTTTTCTTACGCTTTGAGCAGAATTTTTCACACGCTTTTCGTCAAATTTAAGCCTGTCGAGCTTTCCAGCATCCATTCCTTTAGCTTCGGCTTCTTTAAGATCTTTTTCATTAGCGGCGGCAATATCTAAAGCTGCTAAATCCAAAGCGTCAGCCATTTTTTCAAGAAGCTCATTTTTTGTTCTAGTATCCGTTTTGGAAAAATCTCGCCAAGCAAGCCTTGCTAAATCCGCGCGCCCATTAACTAAATCGTCAACGCTCAACGTTCCCCCTTGTAGATTATTGGCTTTATTTTCCTGTTTAGAATCAAGAGTTGTCATAATTATGAGATTAGCACACGCCCGTTCGCCCAGCGCTTCGGGTAGCATATTTTTATAAGACGATGCATAATTTGCACAAATATTCCATATGATTATTCGGTTACGGAGACATTATGGCAGAAGATACAGCTATTTTTCATAGCACGCGCGCAACTACTCCAACTTGCACTGCTAAGCAGGCAATTCGTCAAGGTATTGCCGAAGACGGCGGATTATTTGTAGCCGACACTCTTGGCAGCACACGTTACGATATTTCTAAATTGCAAGGAAAATCCTACCATGAAATAGCTAAAGATATTTTGCAAATCTTGCTTCCTGATTACTCTCAAGAAGAGCTTTCTGATTGCGTAAAACTTGCATACGCAGACCAATGGTCTAACTCTGACATTACTCCAATTCGTCAGCTTGGAAATACTCGCGATTTTGTTATGGAACTTTTCCACGGTCCTACTTGCGCTTTTAAGGACGTTGCTTTACAAATGCTTCCACAGCTTATGAGCCGCAGCCAAAACAAAACCGAAAAATCTGAATCAAACAATAATCAGAATGTTATGATTTTGACCGCAACTTCTGGAGATACTGGAAAAGCAGCTTTGGCTGGTTTTGCCGATGTTCCAGGCACTTCTATGGTTACTTTTTACCCAGAAGGAAAAGTTAGCCGCGTTCAAGAATTACAAATGACAACTCAAGCTGGTAAAAACGTGCAAGTTTGCGCAGTCCGAGGCAATTTTGACGATGCTCAAACTGGCGTAAAACAGATTTTCACGAATAGTGAGCTTAATAAAAATATTGAAGAATCTTCGAACACTGAATTATCTTCTGCTAATTCAATAAATGTTGGACGACTCGTGCCACAAGTCGTATACTATTTTGCGGCTTATAAGCAGCTTGTTGAGCGTAAAGCAATAGCTCTTGGCGACGAAGTTGAGTTTTGCGTACCAACCGGTAATTTTGGCGATATTCTTGCTGGATATTACGCAAAAATGCTTGGTCTTCCTGTAAAACATCTTATTGTTGCAAGCAATAGCAATAATGTTTTATTCGATTTTTTGGTAAGCGGAACTTATAACCGTCAGCGCCCATTCCATCACACTGTTGCTCCTTCAATGGATATTTTGGTTTCCTCTAATTTGGAACGCATGCTTTACTACATGTGCGATAAAGACACGCGTTTAATACAAATGCTTATGAATGATTTAGCTCAGTGGGGCGCTTTTGAGATTCCAGAAAACGTGCTTGCAAAAATACGAGCTATTTTTGGCTGCGGCTGGGCAAATGAGAATCAGATTCGCGAAGCTATTTCTGACTGCTGGAACAAGTACAAGTATGTTATTGACCCGCATACTGCTTGCGGATACTTTGTTATGCAGCATATTCCGCATGATGAAAACGTACCGCGAGTACTTTTAAGCACTGCAAGCCCTTATAAGTTCCCGCGCGTAGTGGCTGAAGCTTTAGGACTTAAGAATGTGCAAAATATGGATGATTTCCAATGCATGGATGCTCTTAGTGAAGCAACAGGAACGAAAGCTCCAAGCATGCTTAGAGAACTTGAAAATAAGACGCCACGTTTTACTGATGTTATTGATATTTCACAAATGCCTAGCTATGTTCAAACGCAGGCGAATAATTTCGCTAAATGAACGCGATTTAGGTAAAGGAAAAGTAAAACAGTAAATAGTAAAAATAGTAGAGACAATAAAAACAATAAAAAGAGGCTGGATTATTAGAAACCAGCCTCTTTTATTATTCATTATCACTTATAAACAAAGCGGCATATACTTCGTTAATAACGTTTAAATCATGCCCTTTTCTAGCAGCAGCTGCAAAAAATCTGCGTCTTCTAACTAAAGGCTCAAGATTTTTCGTACGTTGAGCAGTTTTTCGGCCAAGCTCCCAAGCTGCTTCAGTAAATACTCCAGAGTTTTGAGCTAACTCCACGCATTTCGAAATAGCGTCAGGATCAACATTCTTACGATGCAATTCCATGCGTGTAGCTCTAGCACCAAGAAGCCGTGCTACGCAAGAGCGAATTACCATTTGAGCGTATTGATTGTCGTCAAGAAGATGCAATTCAATTAAACGGTTAATAACCGAGTCAACAACAACTTCACAGTAGCCTTTTTCTTTAAGACGCTGACGCATATCTATTACAGAGCGAGGAGCATAATCTAAAAGTCTTAAAGCTGCTTCCCTACAATCATCTTCATCACCTTCACAAGGCTTGTTACTCGCGCAAAGCCCGGCACTTGCGAAATTCTTATCGTTTAAATCACACTTGTTAGCGCCTTTTACATACGGCATGTTGTTTGTATTAGTTTTTGCGCTTAAACGTGATGATTTACGCGATGTGCGCTTACGAGTATTAAGAGTGATGTCATTACTTTCATCACCTTCTCTAGTAAGCGTTACTGGATGATTGCGAAGAAAACTCGCTACACTAATCACCATATCAATTCGCTTTATACGCTAATCTTCTATTACTTTTCTGCTGAAGATTTTGCAGTAGAACTTTTAGCATCAGAAGATTCATCTGCACGATCCAATTCTGGATCCTCAGCAAATTGATCATCTGAATGCATTAAACCTAATGCTGCCTTAATCTTTTCGCTAATTTCCTCAGTAATAGCTGGATTATCTTTTAGGAATTTACGAACGTTTTCGCGACCCTGACCGAGTTGCTCACCTTCGTAAGTAAACCACGAACCGGATTTCTTAATAACATCAGCCTGCAAGCCCATGTCAATAACAGAACCTTCTGTGGAAATACCTTCACCGTACAAAACATCAAACTCAGCAGTTTTAAATGGCGGAGCCATCTTATTTTTAACAATCTTAACTTTAGTGCGATTACCAATAGCTTCTTCGCCCTCTTTAATAGTGGAAACTCTACGAATATCCATACGCACAGACGCGTAGAATTTCAAAGCCTTACCACCAGTAGTTGTTTCAGGATTGCCGAAGAATACACCAATTTTTTCACGAAGCTGATTAATAAAAATAGCGGTAGTTCCAGCTTGAGAAAGAGCACCAGTCATTTTACGAAGAGCCTGGCTCATTAAGCGAGCCTGCAAACCAACGTGACTATCTCCCATATCTCCATCAATTTCAGCCTTAGGAACTAAAGCTGCCACAGAATCAACAACAATCACATCTAAAGCGCCAGAACGAATAAGCATATCCGCAATTTCCAACGCCTGCTCACCGTTGTCTGGCTGAGAAACAATAAGTGCATCAGTGTCTACACCGAGTTTTCTAGCGTACACAGGATCCAAAGCGTGCTCTGCATCAATAAACGCTGCTACTCCACCGTTTTTTTGAGCATTAGCAACAATATGCAATGCAAGAGTTGTTTTACCAGATGATTCTGGACCGTAAACTTCAACAATACGTCCACGAGGAACACCACCAATACCCAAAGCAGTATCCAAAGCGATTGAACCTGTAGGAATCACTTCTACATCTTGCATAGGCCTGTCGCCCAAGCGCATTGCAGAACCTTTTCCGTATTGTCTTTCAACATTAGCTAATGCAGTTTCCAGCGCGGCTTGACGACGAGGATCTGCCTTATCTGCATCAATAAGACGATCAACAGTGCTTTTACCTTTTGCTGTTTGCGCCATGTTTGCTACTCCTTTCGCATGCCGTTATGTATCGAACGACATTAGTTCGACACGCGATGCTGCTGCAAGCGCTTTTGAGCAATGTGGATAAAAGCTAAAGCTAAATATTCACCATGACGCTTGAGCGCGCTGCAATCATCTCAACAATCTCAAGTATACTACAAATACGAACATTTGTTCGATACTGCGTGTCTTGCTTGTAAATCAGCCAAAAGTTCAAATATTACTCGAATACAGACAGTAAATAATCTAAAATTTTAAGCAAATTATGTACCGTAGCTTTACGCACTTGCTCACGACTACCTTCTAAATTAAGTTCAAAAACAAGAACAACATCTTTTTTAGAAATGTAATCCCACATATTGCTAACACAATCCAGGTCAAGAAGCTCACTAGATTTTTGCAAAATCAAATCGCGCAAATTAAAAGATTCAGGAAGCAAAACGCCAACATAAACCAATCCAGCAGGTTTACTTCCGTCCGGGCCAGGCCCTGCAACTCCGGTTGTTGAAAGACCAATTATTGGAAAGCTAGAATCTGCCGAAGAATCATCTTCATACTCCCAACCAGCACCACGGTATATGCGAGACGCCCCCACTGCCATCTGCATAGCAACATCCCTAAAAACCGCACCTTCGGTCTGTAAAAGATGAGCGTCGACACCTAAAATTTTAGCTTTAGCGTGAATATCGTAAGTAACAGCAGAGCCACAAAATACGCGAGAAGCTCCAGGAACGCAAACAAAAGCGTCTGCAAGTAAACCGCCTGTTAAAGATTCGGCAGCAGCAATATGAAAACCTAGCTGAACGCTATTAGATAATATGCGCGCAGCTAGGTTTTTGAGAGACACAGGAGAAGAATTATTCATTGCAACGGCGGCAATGGAGCTTCATTAACTTGCTTATCTGCTTGAGAATCATCAACAGAATCCTTCTCAAAGAAAGCACTGTACACGTACAGCACTGCAGAGTAGAAAGCAAAGCCCAAAGAAATACCGAGCAAAGCAAAAGCTACAGAATAGTAAAGCGTAAGCCACCATGGAGGCGTAACTTGAGTATTAAAAATAACAGCCATAGGAGCAATAATCATTGCAAGACCAACAACCTGAGTTAAAGTCTTGTACTTTCCTGCAGAAGAAGCGGCAATAACCCTACCATTTCGGCCAATAACGCAGAAACGAACAATTGTTATGCTGATTTCACGGATTAAGAACAGGATTGTAATCCACCAAATAACTTCTTCAAAAATAGAAGCAATCACAAGAGCTGCCAAAATTAACACTTTGTCTGCAATTGGATCAAGCAACTTGCCTAATTTAGTAACTTGATTATATTTACGAGCTAACCAACCATCAAGCTTATCTGTAACCGCCGCAATAAGGAACACAGCAAACGCAGCCCAACGCATTGGTACGGAGTTATGACCCCACTCGCCTGCAAGCAAATATAAAACAATAAAAACAATTGCCAAAGCAATACGCACATAAGTTACGATATTTGGAGCACAATTCCAGCCTTCAAAAAACGAAGACTTAGCATTCTTCTTCATACGCATACCTTTATCTTATCGCAAACTAAAAACTTCTAGCGCGCCACCCAACATAGTTGTGCAACACAATAACACTATTTTACAACGAGTCAGACTCGCCACGAATAAATGCCAAAACTTTTGGTAAATCTTCCGGCTGAACCAAAACTTCGCGAGCTTTAGAACCCTCAGAAGGCCCAACAACGCCGCGAGATTCAAGCAAATCCATCAATCGACCTGCCTTTGCAAAACCAACGCGCAACTTACGCTGAAGCATTGAAGTAGAGCCGAACTGCGAGCTAACAACAAGCTCAGCAGCCTGAAGCAACTCGTCCATATCGTCGCCAATATCGCTAGTTTTAAGCTTGCTTTGAGCTTGAGCATCCGCTTTTTGAGCCATTTGCTCAATATCTTCACGATACTTTGGCTTACGCTGCGTGCGAACATACTCCACAGCCTTGCGAATCTCAGATTCACTCACCCACGAGCCCTGCACACGCTGAGGTTTTGCAGCACCCATTGGAAGGAACAAAGCATCTCCTTGACCAATCAAGGTTTCTGCACCAACAGTATCGAGAATAACTCTGGAATCTGTTGCAGATGAAGTAGCAAAAGCCAAGCGGGAAGGAATATTCGCCTTAATTAAGCCTGTTACAACGTCAACAGACGGACGCTGAGTAGCAAGAACCAAATGCACGCCTGCAGCTCGAGCAAGCTGAGTAATGCGCTGAATAGAACTTTCAACATCGTTCTTAGCAACCATCATCAAATCTGCCATCTCGTCCACAACCACAAGCAAATATGGGTATGGGGCAACTTTTCGCTCAGAGCCAGCCGGAGCATGAACTTTGCCTTCACGAACAGCCTTGTTGAAATCTTTAACATGGCGGAAACCAAAGAATTGCAAATCATCGTAGCGAGCATCCATCTCTTTAACAACCCACTCAAGAGCTTGAGCCGCCTTCTTAGGATCCGTAATAATCGGCGTAAGCAAATGCGGAATACCAGCGTACGCAGAAAGCTCCACGCGCTTAGGATCAACCATAATCATTCGAACTTGCTCAGGAGTTGCACGCATAATAATCGAAGTAAGCATTGAGTTAATAAAACTAGACTTACCAGAACCAGTAGCACCAGCAACAAGCAAATGCGGCATTTTATCGAGAGCTGCCGTTACAAAATGACCCTCAACATCCTTTCCGACGCCTGTAAGCATAGGATTAGGGTCATTCATGGCTTTTTGCGAGCGCAGAACATCCCCCAAATGCACAATCTCGCGGTCTACGTTTGGAATTTCAATACCAATAGCAGATTTTCCTGGAATTGGAGACAAAATACGCACATCCGTACTAGCTACAGCGTATGCAATATTTTTTTGCAAATTCGTAACTTTTTCAACCTTAACGCCAGGACCAAGCTCAACCTCGTACTGCGTAACAGATGGGCCTCTAAGAAAACCGATTACTCGAGCATCGACGTCAAACTGTTCAAAAGTGGAAGTTAGCGCACGAATAACGTTATCGTTCGCTTGAGTTCTAGCAGCATGAGGTTTTCCATAAGCAAGAATGTTCAAATCAGGAAGCATGTACGGTTGCAAAGCGGAATCTTCCGAAGAGTTTAGATTATTTTTAGCGCTTTCGTCAGCTAAATTATCTTCATTTTCTTGATCTTTTCTATATTGATCCATTTGCTCCGCCGGAATACTAGACCATGGATCTTTAGCAGAATCAACAGAACCGCTCATAGGAGCTTTAGGCAAGGTTTCTGCAGAAGTTAGTATTGGCGAAGAAGAAGCACTTCTAGGATTATTGCTTGATTCATCATTATTTGATTGCGAAGAATCTGAAGAATCTTTAGTATTTACAGGAATATAATTCTCGCTGTAGCCTTCAACATTGCTTACTGTTCTAACGCGTTGAGGTTTAACATGCTCAAGATTTTCACTTGTTTCTGCATTAACGGCTGCAGCATGTGAAAATGCGTCATCTCCAGCATATTCGTCGAGCAAAGTATTGTCTTTTTCTTTATTTTTGCGATTAAATAGCGATTTCCACAATTTCAGCAAGTAAGCTGCGCCTAAATTAGCGCTTTCTTTTTTAGAAGATTTTCCGTCGTGCGTTGGCACACCTTCGGCAAATTCCAAAGGCTCATCTTCATACGAATCCTTAGTTTTACCTGATTTAATTGATTCATTCGCATCGTCTGATTCATCTGATTCATCTGACTCGTCTAAAGAATCCTCATCCTGCGCATTTTTCTTGTTTTTCTTTGAGAAGATTGACGCAACACAGTTTGCAATATCGCTTACATGAAGACGAGCAATCATTAAAACTGCAAAAATAGAGATGATTACGAAAATTATGAGAGCAAATATGCGAGAAAAACCCCAAGACAGTGGAGAGCCTAAAGCAAAACCTAGCAATCCTCCCGCTTTTCTAACTGATTCAAAATCGAACGCGTGACTTTTAGACGCAAGCGAAATATCGAGAATAGAGCATATTGAGCACAGAAGAATAATAAAACCAAAAACAACTCGATGATTCCCGGATTTTGCTCCACTATTTCGCATTAAGCGAAAAGCAATAATACTTAGCCACACAGGGAGCACGACGCTCATAACGCCAAGAGCACCCGAAGCTAAAATATGCAAGCCAACGCCAATAAAACCGCTTACATGAAACCATTCAGAAGCGCAGAATAATACGGCAAGAATTAGCATAACAAAGCATAAGCCGTCTCTGCGGTAAGCTTCATCGTATTCACCTACCCCAAAAAGTGAGCGAACTGCTTTGCCTAAAAGTCTTGGCACAAACAGAAGCATTGTCTGCCACCATGGTTCCTTAGGCGCTGCCTTACCAGCCATACAATACTCCTTCTGCACCATGTGCTATTAGTACGAAAGTCGTCATCAACAACAACATATATGTGTAACCATACCAGTTTACTCCATAGGCTGAGGTTATTGAAATGAAGCTGTTGCCGCTCACCCCACTTATTCGTTGCTAACGCAGTCTACGTACTGCACCAGTAACATATGAATGTTACTTTCTCAGTTCGTTAACTGAGAAAGTAACAGTGTTTAGGCGATTACCGTTATTTTCTCAGTTCGTTGACTGAGTTTTTAACAGTGTTTGGGAGTAATCGTGGTTATAGGCAAAAAGTGCGTCTAAAACAAAAAACGGCAGGTAAATACCAGCCGTTTAAGTGGGGTGGCTAACGCGGCTTGAACGCGCGACCTTCTGAACCACAATCAGATGCTCTACCGACTGAGCTATAGCCACCATGCGCGTGAAACAAACGAAACGAATAAACGAATAAACGAATCGAATCACACAACAGAGGAATACTATACACGATTTTCTAGATTTCCGCCAGAGCAACACACTTCGGCGCGTCGCATATTAAAACTAATCCCCAGCTAGACAATAGCAAATGCAACAATAGACGTATGAGTTTTTCTGAGCAAAATCAGCGCATATTTGGCGTAACTGAAAACAGTAACAACCTGACAGCACTTCTTCTTGGCTCAGGTGAGCTTGGCAAGGAAATTGCGATTGAGCTTATGCGATTAGGCGTGCGCGTTTGCGCAGCAGACAGCTATAAGAACGCTCCTGCCATGCAAATAGCTCACGAATACAGAGTGTTAGATATGTCTGATGCTGCTTCTCTTCAAAATCTTATTGACGAAGTGCATCCGAATATTATTATTCCGGAAGTTGAAGCAATCGCAACTAAAGTTTTGAAAAATGCAGCGAATAATAAAATCCAGGTTGTTCCTAGCGCAGATATTGCAGCAATTGCAATGGACCGCGAGCGCTTGCGTAGAATTGCTCACGAAGATTTAGGCTTGCCTACTACCCCATACCGTTTTGCGTCCTCTTATGAGGAATTAGACGACGGCGCAAAAATCGTTGGCTACCCTTGCGTTGTTAAGCCTGTTATGAGCTCTTCCGGGCACGGCCAGTCTATAGTTAAAAGCCCGGAAGCGCTTAAAGCTGCGTGGGATGAGGCTCAGCATGGAAGGCGCGCGGCAGCTGGTCACGAAAACGAGTGTTCTCGCGTTATTGTTGAAGCTTTAGCTCCTCTTGACTATGAGCTTACAGTTTTAACAGTAAGCTCTTGCGCAGGAATTACTACTTGCGAACCAATTGCTCAGCGTCAGCAAGACGGAGATTATAGAGAATCCTGGCAGCCTGCAAATATTCCTGAATCAATTCGCGCTAATGCGAAAAATATTGCGAAGCGCGCTGTAGAAGGTTTAACTAATATTGCGCATGATGCAAACGAAACCGGTTGGGGCGTTTACGGCGTTGAGTTATTTGTTCTAAAAGATGGCTCGTTGCTTTTTAACGAGCTTTCTCCTCGCCCGCACGATACTGGCATGGTAACTATGATTTCGCAGCATTACAGCGAGTTTGCGCTTCATGTGCTCGCTATTTTAGGCGTGCCTGTTACAGCAAACTACACTTTGCTTTCGTTAAAAGATAACGAGGTTGCAGCAAGTCATGCGATTGTTGTTAATGGCGAAGGAGAAGTTGGCTTTACTAATATTTCCAAAGCTTTACAAGCGGACGAAAATTATCGAAGCGGCTTGCGTATTTTTGCTAAGCCTGAAGTTCACGGCCGCAGACGTATGGCAGTGGCTCTTGCTACGGGATTTAGTCAAGAGGATGCAAGAAAAAATGCGACACGCATTGCAAGAGCATTGCAGACGGATAGCTCAAATGCTGAAATACTTTGAAAATAAAGGTATTAAACAATAATTTATATTGTGTCTATGCAATATTTGCCGGAAATTTTGTAGGTAACAATTGTTACGCTAATCGTGCTGGCCAAGGTCAGGTAAACCTACAAATACTGTTGGTTTGCGCCTACAACTATGAATGCACGTAAGAGAGGGCATATCATGGAAAAACTTAACAAGTTGTATGAAGGCAAAGCCAAAAAACTGTACGCTACCGATGACACCAATGTGCTCTGGGTTGAATATATGAACCAGGCAACCGCTGGTAACGGTCTGAAGAAAGCTCAGATCGCCGGTAAAGGCAGTTTAAACAACCGGATTACTTCTTTATTATTCCATTTACTTGAGGCGCGCGGCGTAAAAAGCCACTTCCTCGGACGTATTTCCGATACTGAACAACTCGTAAAGCGTATGCGCATGTTCCCTCTGGAAATTATTATGCGCAATACTGCTGCTGGTTCTTTCGCAAAACGTTACAACGTTAAAGAAGGAACCCCATTAAAGAAGCCATTGTTGGAGTTCTGCGTGAAGTCCGACGAACTTGGCGATCCATTTATTAACCCCGAAGGTGTTGTGGCTTTAGGTTTAGCTACAGACGAAGAGATGGCGGAAATTACTCGCCAAGCTCACGCTGTAAACAATGCTTTGCTTGATATTTTCTCCAAGATTGATGTTCAGCTTGTTGACTTCAAGATTGAAGAGGGCGTGGACGCGCAAGGTAATATTCTTCTTGCGGACGAAATTACGCCTGATACTTGCAGACTTTGGGATAAGCGCAATGCTGGTACGGATGGAGTAAGTCATTTGGATAAAGACTTATTCCGACGCGATTTGGGAGACATAATCCCGGCTTATGAAGAGATTCACAGCAGGCTGGAAAACTTAGCAAAAAGCGAAGGTTTAGACTTTTGCGTGCGCAAACCAGATGATTGTGTGAACCGATAAGATTTTGTTGTGGCTCGCGCCTTTAGGGGTGCGGGCCACACACGTTCTTACATAATTTAACCAATAATTTAAGCCACAACTTAACACATAACTTAACCCACAATTTATAACTTAAAAGCCCATAACAAACACTGCTCATACCGCACTTTCAACAAGGTAGGTTTCTCGTGGTATTTCGCGTATATGTGGAAAAACGCAATGGTTTTGACGTTCAAGCTCAACAACTTTTACATGAGCTTAAGGAAATTCTTGGCATAAGCGCGATTACTTCCGCACGAATTATCAACAGATACGATTTAGAAGGTATTGACGAAGATTTGTTCAATACTGCTGTTCGAACTGTATTAAGCGAGCCGCCGGTTGATAAAACCTACGACTATTTGCCTATTGAAACAAGCGAGCACGTGTTTGCTGTTGAATTTTTGCCTGGTCAGTTCGACCAGCGCGCACAATCCGCAAGCGAGTGCATTCAGCTTATTAGTCAAGGCGAGCGCCCAACTGTGCGCACTGCTAAAGTAATTGCGTTAAAAGGCAATCTTGACGAAGAAGCCATGGATGCTATTAAGCATTACGTTATTAACCCTGTTGAGGCGCGTGAAGCATCACTTGACGAAGTAAAGAGTTTGCAGCGAGAAACAGTAGTTCCTGCAGCCGTTGAAGTAGTTAATACTTTTAACAATTTAGACGAAGCTGGATTGCAGAAGTTTATTGAGGATCGCGGTTTGGCTATGGATTTGGCTGACGCAAAGTTCTGCCAGCAATACTTCAGGGAAGAAAATCGCAATCCTACTATTACAGAGATTCGCGTTATTGATACCTACTGGTCCGATCACTGCCGTCACACAACTTTTGGCACTGAGCTTACAAATATTACGATTGACGATAGCACAGTTCAAGAAGCGTTTAATCGTTATCTTGATTTGCGAAAAGAGTTAAATCGCGAAAATAAACCTGTTTGCTTAATGGATATGGCAACTATTGGCGCAAAATACTTAAAGCATACTGGCGAGCTTAAAAATTTGGATGAGTCGGAAGAAATTAACGCTTGCACGGTAAAAGTTAAGGTTGATGTAAATGGCCACGATGAGGATTGGCTGTTCCTGTTTAAGAACGAAACGCATAATCATCCTACTGAAATTGAGCCTTTTGGTGGCGCTGCTACGTGCATTGGTGGCTGCATTCGAGATCCTCTTTCTGGACGTTCCTACGTTTACCAAGCTATGCGCGTAACCGGTGCTGCAGATCCGCGCACTCCTATTAGCGAAACCTTAAATGGCAAACTTCCACAGCGAAAGATTGTAACTTCTGCTGCAGCCGGCTACTCTTCTTATGGAAATCAAATTGGTTTAGCTACTGGCGAAGTGCACGAGTTATACCACCCGGGCTATGTTGCTAAGCGTATGGAAGTTGGTGCGGTTGTTGCCGCTACCCCAGCCGACCATGTGCGCAGGGAAACTCCAGCTCCAGGAGACGTGATTATTCTTCTTGGCGGACGCACTGGTAGAGATGGTATTGGCGGAGCTACCGGCGCTTCTAAAGCGCAGGATGTTGAAAGTATTGAAGAATGTGGAGCTGAAGTTCAAAAAGGTAACGCTCCTATTGAACGTAAATTGCAGCGACTTTTCCGCCGCAAAGATGCTTGCCAGCTTATTAAGCGTTGTAATGATTTTGGTGCTGGCGGCGTTTCTGTTGCGACCGGCGAAATTGCCGACGGTTTAACTATTAATCTCGACAAGGTTTCTAAAAAGTATGAGGGTCTTGACGGCACTGAGCTTGCTATTTCTGAATCCCAGGAGCGCATGGCTGTTGATGTTGCTGCCAATGATGCTGAAGCATTTTTGAAGTATGCTCGTGAAGAAAATTTGGAAGCAGAAATAATTGCGACTGTTACCGAAGAAGCCCGTATGCGTATGACTTGGCGTGGAAAAACTATTGTGGACTTAAGCCGCGCATTCTTGGCTTCTAACGGCGCTCCAAAACAGCAGGTTCTTCATATTGAAAGTGGAAAATCTTATACGAACCCATGGCAGGATCAGTCTAATTTGACTCTCACTGAACGTATGCGCTCTCTTGTTTCCAACATTAATATTGCTTCAAACAAGGGTTTGGCTGAACGCTTCGATTCTACAATTGGTGCAGCAACTGTGCTTATGCCTTTTGGCGGCCGTCGTCAGCTTACTCCAGCTCAGGCTATGGTTGCTAAATTCCCAGTATTTGGCGAAACAAACACTGCTTCCGCAATGGCTTGGGGCTTTAATCCGTATTTGATGGAAAAGAATCAGTTTACTGGAGCTTATGTTGCTGTTGTTGAGTCTTTGGCAAAGCTAGCAGCAAGCGGTTTCACGCGCGAACGTGCTTACTTGAGTTTGCAAGAATATTTTGGCAAGCCTCACGATGTTCCAGAACGTTGGGGAAAGCCAACTGCAGCAGTTCTTGGCGCTTTAAGCGCTCAGCTTGATTTTGGTGTTGGCGCTATTGGCGGCAAAGATTCTATGAGCGGCAGTTTTGAGAATTTGGATGTTCCACCAACTTTAATTTCCTTTGCTGTTTCTACTGGAGATGCGCGTTTAACTGTTTCGCCAGAATTTAAGGGCGTAAATCATAAGGTTTTGCGAATTGCTCCACAATATAAATCCGACGGAATTACTCCAGAAAAGGAAAGTTTCCTTAAAACTCTAGAATTAATCGAAAATATTACGAAGAACAAGCAAGCTCTTGCTGTTGCAACTCCTGGCTACGGCGCGAGCGCGGAAATCTTATTCAAGATGACGCTTGGAAATCATATCGGTCTTAAATTATTCAATAATTTAAGCGACGATGATTTATTTAAGACAGCATACGGAAGCTTCTACGTTGAGCTTAAAGAAAATACTGAAGTCCAATCTTTAGCTAATACAAACTTGGTTGACGTTGAGATTATTGGCGAAACGACTGAGAATTACGCAATTATTTCCGCAAATGGCGAAGAAGTTGATTTAAGCGATTTGCAAAAGATTTGGGAAAGCGAACTTTCCTCAATCTTCCCATATAAAAAGCCTGGTGAGATTGTAGAAACTATTAGTAACGAAAATAATGCTTCTACTACAAACCACGCGCACACAGGAAAGCTAAAGCCGCTTTCTCACCCGCGCGTTATTATTCCAGTCTTCCCTGGAAATAATTGCGAGTACGATACTCAAGCTGCTTTCGAGCGTGCAGGTGCCGACGCTCATACGCTTATTATTAACAACTTGAGCGCTAAAGATATTGCAGAGTCTGCAAAGAAACTTGTTGAGGAGATTAATAAAAGCCAGATTGTTATGATTCCTGGCGGCTTCTCCGGCGGCGACGAGCCGGACGGTTCAGCAAAGTTTATTGCATCCTTCTTTAGAAATCCGGAAGTGACTGACGCTGTGCGCGATTTGCTTAAGAATCGAGACGGACTTATGCTGGGCATTTGCAACGGTTTCCAAGCACTTATTAAGCTTGGTTTAGTGCCTTTTGGCGATATTGTTCCTATTGATTCTAACTGCCCAACGCTTACTTATAACACGATTGGCAGGCATCAAAGCAGAATTGTGCGTACGCGCGTCGCTTCAAACATGTCTCCATGGCTTAAAAATACTGAAGTTGGCGATATTCACACTGTTGCTATTTCTCATGGCGAAGGTCGTTTTATTGCAACGCCAGAAGTTATGGAAAAGCTTATTAACAACGGCCAAGTAGCTACGCAATACGTTGATAGTAATGGCGTTCCAAGCATGAGTTTGAATGTGAATCCAAACGGATCGATTATGTCCGTTGAAGGAATTACCAGCCCAGATGGTCGAGTTTTTGGAAAGATGGGTCATTGCGAACGAGCAGGCGAAGGCTTGTACGTGAACATTCCTGATTTCCACGAACAGCCACTGTTTGATGCTGGAGTCCAGTACTTCACGGCGTGAGTATGAGCGGCATGAAACGTAACATTATCTTATTAGAAACATGTGCAACAATGAGTATAGTTTCGCGAATTAAAGTAAGCGACTACAAGGGGGTTAAAGATGTCTGCAGAGCTTGAGGACATTCACGAAGAGTGCGGAGTGTTTGGTGTTTGGGGTCACAAAGATGCTTCCAGGCTCACTTATTTTGGCTTGCATGCGCTTCAGCATCGCGGCCAAGAGGGAGCTGGAATAGTCTCTAACGATAACGGCACTCTTCACGGACATCGCGGACTAGGCCTACTTACGCAAGTTTTTAGCAACGAGCAGGTTATGGAACGTTTAACAGGAAATCGTGCTATTGGCCATGTGCGTTACGCTACTGCAGGATCTGGAAGTGTTGATAACATTCAACCTTTCTTATTCCACTTCCACGATGGAGATGTAGCTTTAGCTCATAACGGAAATTTGACGAATTGCACAAGCTTACGCAATTCTTTAGAAGACAATGGCGCTATTATCCACTCAAATTCCGACACTGAAATACTAATGCACTTAATTAGACGCTCTAATAAACCAACTTTTATGGAACGTCTTAAAGAAGCGTTACTAACTGTTCACGGCGGATTTGCTTACCTGCTTCTTACAGAAGATTCTTTAATTGGCGCTACGGATCCAAACGGATTCCGCCCGCTTGCTCTTGGCCGCATGCAAAACGGAGCCTACGTTCTTTCTTCTGAAACTTGCGCTTTTGATATTGTTCGCGCCGAATTTATTCGAGATATTGAGCCTGGAGAAATAATCGTTATTAACGACGAAGGCTACACGATTGAGCGCTACACGGATCATGTGCAACAAGCAGTGTGCTCAATGGAGTTTATTTACTTTGCTCGCCCAGATTCTAATATTTACGGAATTAACGTGCATGCTGCAAGAAAGCGCATGGGATCTCGTTTAGCTCAAGAATCCCCTGTTGAAGCAGACATGGTTATTGGAGTTCCTAACTCTTCTCTTTCTGCAGCCGCAGGATACGCAGAAGCAAGTGGCCTTCCTAACGAAATGGGATTAATAAAAAACCAGTATGTGGCTCGCACTTTTATTCAGCCAACTCAAGAATTGCGTGAGCAGGGTGTGCGCATGAAACTTTCTGCTGTGCGCAGTGTTGTTGAAGGAAAACGCGTTATTGTTATTGACGATTCAATCGTGCGCGGCACAACTTCTAAGCGCATTGTGCAATTGCTTCGAGAAGCTGGCGCTAAAGAAGTGCATATGCGTATTTCTTCCCCACCTCTTAAATATCCTTGCTTCTACGGTATTGATATTCAAACAACTAAAGAACTTATTGCAGCAAAACATTCAGTTGAGGAAATTCGCGAGTATATTAACGCCGATTCCTTAGCATTCCTGTCTTTGGACGGTTTAGTTGACTCAATTGGGTTAAATAAGCCTGCTCCTTATGGCGGATTGTGTGTTGCATACTTTAATGGCGACTACCCTACTGCACTGGACGATTACGGCGAAGAATTCTTGGCTTCACTTACTCCTGAAGAACGCGAGCATTTGCAGAAAGTAAGAAAGCACAGCAAATATTCACACGAAAACCTTATATAACTTAATATTTTACTGATTTACGGCAATTTATTAACAAAATTTAAGAAAATACTTATAACAACTTAGGAAAGGAATCAACATGCCACACGCATATGATGAAGCTGGCGTAAGCGTAGAAGCAGGATACGAAGTAGTACGTCGTATTAAATCGCATGTGAATCGCACGAAGCGTCCAGGCGTTGTGGGTGGCATCGGCGGATTCGGTGGATTATTCGACTTGGCGTCCCTTGGCTACAAAGAGCCAGTGCTTATTTCTGGAACGGATGGCGTTGGAACCAAGCTTATGGTTGCCAAAATGATGAATAAGCACGATACAATCGGCATTGATTGCGTTGCTATGTGCGTAAACGATATTGCAGCGCAAGGAGCCGAACCACTGTTCTTCCTTGACTACATTGCTTGCGGAAAGAATAATCCTGCACTACTTGAGCAGGTTGTTGCAGGAGTTGCAGACGGTTGCGTTCAATCAGAAGCAGGCTTAATTGGCGGAGAAACTGCTGAAATGCCTGGAATGTACGCAGAAGACGAGTACGATCTTGCAGGTTTTGCAGTTGGTGTTGCAGAACGCTCAAATATTGTTGACGGATCGGCAATTACCACTGGCGACGTTCTCATAGGCTTGCCTTCTTCTGGAGTTCACTCGAACGGATTCTCGCTTGTGCGTAAAGCTTTGTTTGAAGAAGCAGGCTACGACGTAAACACCAAACTTGAAGAGCTTGACGGAAAAACGCTTGGCGAAGTTCTGCTCGAACCTACGCGAATTTATGTAAAAGCTTTGAAACCGCTTTTTGCGAATCATCTTATTAAGGGAGTAGCTCATATTACAGGCGGCGGATTTATTGAGAATATTCCGCGCATGTACGCTGACGGTTTGGCTGCAAAAATCGATACGTCAAGCTGGAATGTTCCGCCTATTTTTGACGTTATTGAAAAAGCTGGAAACGTTAATCATGCAGAAATGTTCAACGTTTTTAACATGGGAATCGGCATGGTTTTGGCGGTTGATGAAAGCAAGGCCGAAGAAGCACTGAACACACTAAGCGAAAATAATGAAACAGCTTATGTTATTGGCAAAATGATTGAGCGCGAAAACGCTGCAGTTGAGTTGCAATAAAACTATAAAGGACAAAAAATGAAAGTTTTAGTTGTTGGTTCCGGCGCTAGAGAACACGCTATTGCACACGCGCTTCTTAAAGGCGAAAGCGTTGAAGAAGTAACGGTTGCGCCAGGAAACCCGGGTATTGCAGCCGATGGAATTAAAACCGTAAACATTAGTCAGTCGGATCACGAAGCTCTTATTAACTTCGTTAAAGAGCACAACTACGACTTTGCGTTTATTGGCCCAGAAGTGCCGCTTATGAACGGAATCGTGGACGATTTTGAAGCCAATAACATTCCAGCTTTTGGGCCAAACAAGGCTGCGGCTCAAATTGAAGGCTCTAAGGACTTTGCAAAAAAGCTTATGCATCGCCACAACGTTCCAACAGCAGCCTACCAAACTTTTGACGCTTTGGAACCAGCACGCGCATACGTGCTTGAGCATGGTGCTCCAATTGTTATTAAAGCAGACGGTTTAGCCGCAGGAAAAGGCGTAACTGTTGCTATGGATGAGCAGACTGCTCTCGATGCTTTGGAAGATATTTTTGTTGATCATCGTTTTGGATCTGCCGGAGCAAAAGTTGTTATTGAAGAATTTTTGCAAGGTCAAGAGTTTTCGCTTATGAGTTTCGTAAGCGGCACTGATTTTTGGGTTATGCCAATTTCGCAAGATCATAAGCGCGCTTACGACGGAGATAAAGGACCAAACACAGGCGGAATGGGAGCATACAGCCCAGTTCCGCAAATCAGTAACGAAACAGTTGAGCGCGCTATTAACGAGATTGTGCGACCAACTGTTGAAGGACTAGCTAAAGAAGGAACGCCTTTTACAGGCATACTTTATGCAGGTTTGATTGATACAGCAACAGGTCCTAAAGTTATTGAGTTTAACGCTCGCTTTGGAGACCCAGAAACTGAGGTTGTGCTTCCTCGCCTTACTTCAGATTTTGGGGATGCAATATGGAATATTTTGCAGCATAAAACACCAACTTTTACGTGGCAAAATAACGGTGTTACGCTCGGCGTAATAATTGCAAGCGAAGGCTATCCTGGAACTTTAGTTACTGGAACTCCACTTCCCCAAATTCCTGTTGACGAAAATCAAGGTCAACACGTGTATTATGCAGGAGTAAAAAGCCAGGAAGAAACCGGAAATCTTGTAACATCTTCCGGACGCGTAGCGCTTGTACAGGTGCACGGAGAAGACGTAGAAGATGCGCAAAAGAACGTCTACAGCATACTAGATAAGCTTAATCTTCCACACATGTTCTTTAGGCACGACATAGCTTCAAAAGCGCTTATTTAAGGCATCTTAAAGAAGTTAGTGTTGCGAGTGTAGTTCTTTCCGGCTGTAACATCGTACTGTATAAGCTTATAGTCGTCCAAAAGCTGCTTAGTTTGCTCATCCATTGCTGAGTAAACCATTGGCCTACCGTCGTGATCAAGGTAAATTGGTTGACCCTCAGGGATTCTATCCCAACCTTGAATTGTATTAACAACAGGCGGCTCCATTGCACTAATATGCTTATGAAGCTTTGTTAGGAAAGCAACATACGGCGAAACCTTGGCGTTCATATGACGCGCAACCTGGGAAATAAAGAAGTTTGGAGAAGAATAAGATTCTGTTTTTGCGTGAATCTTCTTAGAAGATTTAAGATTTTCTTTAGCAGCCTTATTTGACCAAATAAAGTAATCTGTTAAATGCAAAATAAGAGAATTATTTTTATCCGCACTAGCTGTAGAGTATGCTCCAGGAAGATGATCACCATAGAACAACACGGTTACAGGCTTATTGAGTTTGTTCAGATTATTAAGGAACTTAGAAGTTGCTTTATCCGTATAATTTGCGCCTTTAGCGTATGTTTGAATAATAGAAGCCTCTTCCTCACCCAAAGGCTTGCTTGAATCGGTAGAAGACACCTTAAAATCATTATTCTTATACCAATCGTTATAAGGCATATGATTTTGCATTGTAACAAGCTGAATAAAATCAGGAGAAGACTTGCGCGAAATAGATTCTAAAACGCTGGAATACGCGGAATCATCCGACACGTACGGCGCTAAATCAATACGCTTCTGATACTTAATAACATCCGGCTTGCGCAAAGAATAGAACTTAGTAAAACCGAACTTCTTATAATTCTTAGCGCGCAAATACATGGAAGGCTCAAACGGGTGGAAAGCCAAAGAGCTTTTACCATCGTTCCAATAACGGTTTATTGTTGGCGTCCATGACTTTTTAGGAACTAGCTGCTGATACGGACTTGTAAGCGAAGGATCAAAATTAACCATGCTTAAACCGGTCATAGTCATGTATTCAAGATTTGCCGTTCCTCCACCGTAGCCGGAAGAAAGCATAAGACCGCTATCCGTATTCTTTTTCACACTGTCAATAAAAGGAATAATCGCCTTATTAAAAGAAATTCCAGGAACGCGTGAAGGATCTGCAAAAGATTCAGAAAGAATAACAATAAGAGTACTGTTATTTATTTTATTCTTACGAGAAGCGTTAAGTTTTTTAGCTACTTTCTCGTAGCGAGCTACCACTTGTTTCATGGTTTCTTCGCTATAGTTTGCAGGCTTCGACATAATTTTTGGATTAACCTGCCTAGTAAAAGCAACTATTGGTCCGTTAAGTTGCGCATCGTAAGCAGAATCCCACATTGCAGGATGGTCGCCCATAAATTGGTTAAAAGAATTAGCAACAGAACCAACAGTGCCAACAGAAGCAACATACCAGGAGAAAGATGCGAAAATCAGCACAAAAATTCCAGCTCTAAAGCCGTAGCGCAAACGCTTGTCTTCAAACCAAACTACTTTTCCACGATTCTTATCTAATAAATGAATCGTCATAAAAACTACAACGAAAATAATCACGCAAATTATTGCGTATAAAGTAACGCGACCAGCATTAGGCGGCAAAAATGTTGAAATATTACCAGTATCGCTTTGCAAAAAATTCAGGTCAGCAGGAAGAATTGCCTCATTTCGCACAAAAATCTTCATGTACTCAATAATCGAAATAATTATGCAAAGAGACAGCAAAACCATTGAAGTAAGCCAAAAACGGTTAGTAAGAATAATAATTAATCCATAAATAACCGCAAAAATAAGCAAATTAAGCACAAATATGAAGTTTAAATTTTCCCAAATGTTGCTGAACATTCGCGTAATATTTTCAATCAGACCATTCAAAACCTGGCTGCGAGAGCCTGTTTGCACGCCCATCTGAAAAATAACCATCATTCCAACGCTATTTAGAACGAAAAATACTATATAAAGCCAGCGCGGAATAGCTATTTGATGCTTATTTAATATCTTTAGCAAAGATGAAAAGAAATTTTTGGAATTACTCTGCTCTTTAGAGTCTTCCCCCTTATAGTCACCCTCTTCCTTCTCGCTTTTTGAAGACTCCAGCGCAATTTCATCCATAATAATTCCAATCGTTCCTAGCTAAACGAATCCTTATACATGCACAATAATTGATTATTGTAGTTATTGCTATCGTCATACTTGCATATTTATTAGTACAATTAGCTCGACATGCTGATATTTTTCATACTTCCGGTGGATTACAATATATGTTTCGGCAACTACGATTAGAACAGTAAAAACTATAAAAATAGAACAGCAAAAACTATAAAAACTAAAGCAAATATTAAGAAAAAATTAAGATACATAAACTATATTTCAGTTGGGTGAAATATTGCGAGTATCGTTCACTTTAAAAGTTGTTTGCACGTAGTTAAGCAAGAAAGTGTAGGATTCAAGCATGCTGCAATTGGCAAAAATAAGTCTTTTGCAAGGCTGGTTACCAACAAGCTTATTTAGTTTAACCGGCTTAACTTTATTCGTGCTGATTTTCACTAAATCAAAACGTTCAAAACACTTATTTAGCATAATAAACCTGCTTATACAGCTAGGTGTTGCAAGCATATTTTTCATAGTTGGCGGATTAATTGCTTGGCTAATTTCAGACGTATTCCTTGTGTTTGGAGTAAGCCTTGGTTGGCTTGTTATTATTTGCGTTGCAATAGGATTTGCTCTTGTTGGCTTTGCCGGCACAGCATTCGTGTTCACTAAAGGTTGGAAACGACTAGTTGCTGTTATTGCTATTGTTTTAACTCTTATTAGCACAGCTTTAAGAGTTGATATGGTTTACGGCGAATACACAACACTTGGATCAATTTTTGGAATGGGTAATTTCCCAAAGCTTGAGGTTAATAAAGAAAAATCTGCTACTGCAAGCATTGAAGAATGGTACAGTTTAGCAAAACAAAATAAGCTTCCAAAAATACCTAAAAAAGGTATTCTTCGCTCAGCACACATTCCTAACACATACTCAAAGTTCAAAGCTCGCACAGCAAACGTTTATTTGCCTCCTGCAGCGCTTGTAAAGCATCCACCAAAGCTTCCAGTTATGGTTATGCTAGCAGGACAGCCCGGTAGCCCAAATCACTTCTTTGCAGCCAGCGACATTGCTGAAACTTTAGACGATTACGCAAAATCTCATAAAGGCTTAGCTCCTATTGTTGTAGCCCCAGATCAAAACGGTGAAGCGACACATAACTCACTTTGTGCAGATACTGGAGTTTACGGCAAAGCAGAAACGTATTTAATTCGCGACGTGCCTAACTGGATTCGCAAAAATCTTCCAGTAAGCAAAGACCCAAGCATGTGGCTTATGGGAGGCTTTTCTCAAGGCGGAACTTGCGCTACTCAATTAGTTCCAGCGCATCCGAATATTTTTAGAAGCATGTATTCTGCCGGCGGCGAACTAGAACCAACGTATCAAAACCGTCAAGAAACAATTAAACGCTACTTTAACGGAAATACTTCAGCATACGAGCGTCACGTTCCTAGTAAAATAATGCGAAAAAACGCTCCGCTAAAACAAAACTATTATGCTATTGCCGGCTATTGGGATCCTAAATCTCAAGCAAATCAGGCAACTATTGCTTTAAGCGCACACAGCGCAGGTATTAACGTTTTAACAATGCTCGCTAAAAATTCTGGGCACGATTGGCATACAGTAAAAGCAGGATTGAAAGTAGTTCTTGATCTTTTCTGCAAGCAAACAGGCATTTCAAAAACTGTTCCAAATCTAAACACGTATCCGAATGTAAAAATTCTTGTTCATAAAAAAGTGAATCGAGACTAATATGGCACTGTCTTTTTTCAATAAGCATAAGCTCAGAAGCCAGGAAGATGGTCAACAAAAAAGCTTAGACCGTAGCAGCAATCAAACATCTAGCCATATTAGAGTTTTTCTGCACGACTTTATTTCCTGGCTTCGCCAGCGCGTTTTTGCTCTTACAATCACATGCATTTTTATTGTTATAAATTTCGCACATTGGTTTACAAGAACATTAATGCACATATACACTTACGGCACAAACGCAACTCTTGCACAACTTTTTATGCGACACCATCCCTCAAAAGGATCTAGCTTCCTCTTCGGCCACGCAAACATGTCTGAGCTGCTGCTAAAAATCTGCCACTCGCTTGTTTTCGTAAACAGCATGCCTTCACTTTTAGTTAACTGTTTCCTCGTTATTATTCTCATAGGTGTTGCGGAAACTCGCATAAGCAGACTTCATATTGTTTCTATTGCTGTATCTAGTACGCTAATTGGAATAGTTGTTGGTCTGACAATCATTGGCAATCTTTCTATACTTATTAGCAACATGCATTGGATTACTAGAATCCCTATAAGATTGTCACCATTTACGCTGTTTATTGGCGCGTTTATGGCATCTTCTGCCAATGAATCGATTTTGTGGCATAGGCGAATGCTTGTAATCGGCTACGCTGTTACTTCTGCAATGATGCTTTATAGTGGAAATCCTGGAGACTATTGCACTATTATTGCTGCTCTTACAGGCCATATTATTGGCAATATTGTGTGCAAGCCAAAAGGAATAAAGCATAGCGCAAGCTGGTGGAAAGGCACAGATTACGAGATTCGAAAGCTTTTTGCATACGCTCAAGGAATTATTGCTCTCGGACCATTATTAGCATTATCTTCGCGCTCACACGCCGGCATTCTTACAACTCTTGGACTGTTTATGTCTCCACAAATGGGTTCAAAACCGTGGGTTACTCGTTGCATTAGTAATTACAGTGCAAATAGTTGCTTACTTCATTCTGGATTGCATCACGCGGCTATTGGCGGAGTGTGGATTCGTATTCTTCTTCCGATTGTAACTATGCTGATTATTGCATGGGGAATGTTACGCGGGCGTAAGCTTGCAGCGTGGACTTCCATTATTATTAACGCAATTACTGTGCTTTATGCTGGAATGTACTTTACAATTTTGCCGCTTATTGCAACAAATCAGCATATTTCAATACACCAACATAATGCAGTAGCTGTTGCGTTTATGCTTACTGCTCTTCCGCCTCTGCTTATGACTATTCTTCTTGCTATTAATCTTAAGCATTTTTCGATTACTACAAGCCGTTTTCAAGTTCGCGTAGGATTAGTCGCAATTATTGTAACACTGTGGATTACAGCTGTAGGCTACGTAACTTTTGGCCTTATGATAGCAGACAACTTTAAGCCTATTGCAAACATTCATCATCTTTTTAGAGATTTACCTGGACGATGGATGCCTATGGGCTTTGGAAATCGTTCTAACGCAATGCTTCGCACGGAAACACCGCTATCTTCAACATTAGCGCAATCTGTTGGCGTAATATTTTGGGCTGTTCTTTTTATAGTTTGCTTTACATGGTTTAGGAGCAAAATTTCAACCAACGAAAAAGATAGAGAAAAAGCAAGCTCACTTGTGGAACTTGGCGGAAACACTATGAGCTTTATGACAACTTGGCCAAATAACCATTATTGGTTCTCCCCAAGCGGAAAATCCGCAATAGCCTACCGCTTAAGCTACGATATTGCACTTACTCTTACAGGTCCATTTGGAGATTCTAAAGAATATAAGCAAGATCTTCGTGGATTTATTAACTTATGCGAAAAAAACTCGTGGTCTCCAGCATTTTACGCAGTTCATGAGAATGTGCGTCAAGAGTTAGAAAAGCTTGGTTTTACGTCTATTAAAGTTGGAACAGATATGCTTGTAGACCCAAGTAAGTGGCAGACTCGCGGCAAAAAATGGCAAGATATTCGTACAGCTATCAATAAAGCAAAACGAGATGGAATAAGCGATATTTTAACAACATATAAACAAGCTTCTTTTGACGTTCAGCAGCAGATTGTTGAAATTTCGGAAGAGTGGGCTGAGCTTAAATCCCTTCCGGAAATGAAATTTACTTTAGGTGGCTTGGATGAGCTTCAAGACGAGCGCGTAAAAATACTGTACGCAATCGACGAAAATGAGCGCGTACTGGGCGTAACAAGCTGGATGCCTACTTATAGGAATCATAAAATTATTGGATGGACGCTTGATTTTATGCGGCATCGCACAGATAGTCCAAACGGAATTATGGAATTGTTGATTGCAAGAATGGCAGAACGCTTGCGCGATGAGGGATTAGAAAATCCTGAATCTGCTGTTGAATTTATGAGCTTATCTGCAGCGCCTTTGGCAGGAATCGGCGAAAACGTAGCGAACAAAAATGCGGACAGTGAAAACGCGGAAAGCGAAAATGCTGGCACTGAAAACTCAGACACTAAAAACGCAACAATCGCAGATTCTCAACAATCTTCAAATGTTATTAACCACGCGCTGGAAATGATGTCCGATATTTTGGAACCTGCTTACGGATTCAAATCGCTTTACTTCTTCAAAAAGAAGTTCCAGCCGGAAGCTAGCTCAGTTTACGTATGCTATTTGGATTCTGCAAAACTTGCGCAAATATCTTTAGCTGTAACACACGCTTACTTACCTGAAGCTAGTGCAAAGCAAATCTTGGAAATGGCTAAATCATTACGACCAAAAACAAGTGAACTTAACAAATAATTTGTTAAGTTTTGCATAAAACTTCGGCGAGTTCTCCCTAGTGTTGCGTAAAGTAGCAATTGCACGTCAGGGAGGTTCATCGTGTTAGAAATAAAGCCAACCGTTGCTGTCGTCATGGGATCTTCAAGTGATTGGGAAACTATGCGTCACGCTTGTGAAATCCTAGATAAATTCCAAGTTCCTTACATGAAAAGAGTTATTTCTGCACATCGTACGCCAGAACTTATGGCAGACTTCGCGCACAATGCTCGTAAAGAAGGATTCCATATTATTATTGCCGGAGCAGGTGGAGCAGCTCACTTGCCTGGAATGATTGCGGCACAAACCACGCTTCCTGTTATAGGCGTGCCAGTAAAGTCTCACGCACTTTCGGGCTGGGATTCTTTGCTTTCTATTGTGCAAATGCCAGGAGGTATTCCTGTTGCAACAACTGCAGTTGGAAATTCTGGAGCAACAAACGCAGGCTTGCTTGCCGTAAGTATTCTAAGCACAACAGACGAGCGTCTTGCAGAAGAACTCGCAACATATCGCGAAGAACTCAAAGCGAAAGTTGAGGAATCAAATGCCAACCTTATCTGAAGTAACTAACGGCGCTGTTGAACGCTTAATGCCAGGAGCCACGATTGGAATTATTGGCGGCGGCCAGTTAGGGCGCATGATGGCTATTGCAGCCCGCCACATGGGCTTTAGAATTGGCGTTCTTGACCCAACTCTTGACTGCCCAGTGTTCCAAGTAGCAGATTTGCAGGTTGAAGCTAATTACGACGACCCAGAAGGCTTGCGCGAACTTGCCGAACGTTGCGACGTACTAACATACGAGTTTGAAAACGTTAGCGCAGACGCACTAGATAAAGTCCGCCATCTTACTGCTATTCCTCAAGGCACAGACTTGTTGCGAGTTACGCAAGATAGAGTAAGCGAAAAAACGTTTATTAATAGCCACGGAATCAAAACAGCTAAATGGCGCGAAGTGAATAATCTTGACGATTTAGATACTGCTATTGACGAAATAGGCTTGCCGGCGATTTTGAAAACTCGTCGAGGCGGCTACGACGGTCACGGTCAGGATGTTTTGCGCACAGAAGAAGACGTTGCGAATATTCACCATCGCGCAGATCGCGGCGGCAAATTCCCACCTTCAATTCTGGAAGGTTTCGTTGACTTTGCTTTTGAGGCTTCTATTCTTGTTTCCGGAAACGGCAAAGACTTTGTAACGTATCCGCTTGTAAAAAACGTGCACCACAATAGTATTTTGCACATGACTTTAGCGCCGGCAGTAGTTGATCCACAAGTTGAGCGTGCGGCGCACGAATTAGCTTTAAGATTAGCTCGCGGATTTGAGCTCGCAGGAACGTTGGGAATTGAGCTTTTTATTACTAAAGATAATCAAGTAGTAGTAAACGAGCTTGCTCCACGTCCACACAATTCCGGACATTATACGATTGAAGCTTGCGATATGGATCAGTTCGAAGCTCATATTCGCGGAATTGTTGGATGGCCTTTGAAGAAGCCTCGCCTACTTTCCCCTGCTGTTATGGTAAATGTGCTCGGACAGCATGTTGCTCCTGTGCGCTCGCTTATTTTAGAGCATCCAGAATGGCACGTGCACGACTACGGCAAAGCGGAAGTTAGAAAGAACCGCAAAATGGGTCATATTACAGTACTAAGCGACGACCCAGTTGAAGCCGCAGCAGCATTAGATTCAACAGGCTGCTGGGATGACGAACTTGAATACTGTGATGAACAACGAAAGGATTCGAGATGACTAGCGAACCTGTACGTCGTCACACTCGGCAAAAAGAAATCGTACTCTCCTATTTGCGCGAATCTCGCAATTTTGTTTCTGCACAAGATTTGCACAGACTTTTGGCAAAAGACGGAGAGATCATTGGCTTAGCTACAGTCTACCGTCAGCTTAACGCGCTAACTCAAAGCGGCGAAGTAGACACTGTGCGCTTTAACGGTCAGCAATTATTCCGCATTTGCGACGAAAACACACACCATCACCATTTAGTGTGCGAACGCTGCGGAAAAACAGTTGATATTGAGCCACCCGATGACGAAGGATGGATTCATAAAATAGCTGAATCTCACGGATACACGGTTGTTGATCACACGCTAGAAGTTTTTGGCTTGTGTGAAAACTGCCGCAATGAAGATAAGTAGCGCGCTAACAAACGCTCCGCATTAGACGCATTAGGCAAATGCCTTCCGCGAATATTCCTCTTATTTTTGCGCACGGAAATTGTTGCAACAATCATAGTAGTTAAAATCACAGCACAACCAACAAGCGCAATAACAAACAGCGTCATCCAAAGCGGCCACTGCAAATGATCGTCAGGCGGCTTAACAGGATCCGGCAGCACACGGTAGCCAGTCACAAGCAGCCTCTGCGAGTTCACACCGTACGGCGTGCAAGTAAGCAGCGTAGCCAAATCGCGCCCCTTCTCGCGCTGAATAAGCCTAATATCATTCGGGTCAACAACGCTAATGCGGAACACCCTATATCTTAAGGTTTTACCTTGCACATCAAAATAGAAAAAATCGCCTTTTTTAAGGTAGATTAAGTCGTCAAACATAGTTGCATGCGGCAAACCCGTATGCGCCGTAATAACAGCATGCCTGTTTTTGCCGCCAACTGGCAAATCCGTGCCATACAGGTGACCCGCGCCATACGCTAAAACATCCTGCGAACTGCCGTGATAAATAGGCAGCTTAACGCCAATCTTCGGGATTTTTACGATTCCCATAATTCCCATCGGCTCATCTAACTGCTTTTCATAATCCTTATACTCAGGCGTTTTCTTAAAATCTTCCGTGCCATTATAAGGGTCCGCCGTAAAAATAGCGCTACGATGCGCGTTATACTCGCGCGCCTTATCTAAGCTAATTGCACGCGCATCTTTAGGCTGCTCGCGGCTAAGCTTGTCGTAAGCGGCAGAAAGCTGCTTCGAAGCGTTGTTATTCCACAGCGTAGACGCCACTGGATACGTGAAGCATAATATTGCGGCGACTGCCAGCGCGATTGGTTCTAAAATGCGGCGCAAATGCGACTTAGGCTTTTTTGGTGCGGGTTTTGGTGCGGGTTTTGGTGATTGTTTTGGTGATTGTTGTGACGTGGGGTGCTTGAAGAAAGCATATACTTTCGTAACAGCGCTGTTTAATTTCATGCTTCCTCGGTTCGTTGGATAATACTTATCTTAAATGTAGTACCGTCTATGAGTTTTGACTGGTGTTTGGCTGGCGTGTTTTCTGAAGTGCTGTGAGAGATAGGAATTACTTATCTCGCAGCGCTCCGCTCGTGTTTGCGCACACCCGCGCTTGACGTTGCGCGAGTTTGTGGGGATTTCTCTCCTCGCACGTCCCGTCCTTCGGGCGCTCTGGCTGTTAAAGACGTTTAGTGTGTTCGCCTTTCTTAAAGAATGTAGCTTCTCAGTCCTCTTTTAGTGCTCGTAAAGAAATCCCCCAAACTCTGCATGCTAATTCGTTAATAACCGTGCCAATCGCAGAGATTTTTCGATTTTTCTTCTTCGCTCGACGAATCAGCAGCCTTCGGCTCTGACGTTCGCCTCGCTCAGTGCGAAAAATCTCAAATCTCACCACACAAATATGAGTCTAGGATTTAGTTAAGTAAACCCTAGACTCACACTTGCCATTAGACTACAAGACCAGCTTTAGAAAGCAGATCAGGCGTTCTGCTGCTGTTCTTCTTCCTTGCGATTACGCATGTAGAGGAACACGCTTGCTGCAATCAAGCCCATGCCAGCAACAGCGAAAATAATCACGCCAGCAGCACCAGTTGCAGGAAGGTTGAACCAGGAATCAATGTCAAGATCACTAATCTTGGTATTAGGGAAGTCAACTGTTGTTGTTTTTCCTTCTTCAACAGTTACACCCCTAATCTCATTAGCTAAAGCATAGCCAGTAGGAGCAGTAACCTCAATGAGGTAAACCATTTTACCAGCTATAACCTTTTGGTCGGCATCAAACTTACCTTCACTATTTGTAGTTCCAGTGAAATTCGCGGATGCACCAGTAGTGCAAACGTCAGGAACGGCAGTATCATTAGCAGCACGCTTAAGCAAAGCAGTCTTGCAAGCTTCTGCCTTTTCTTCGGAGTTGAAGATCTTGAACACGGCGCCTTGAAGCTTGGTGTCAGTATTCTTCTTATCGTGCTTGTATACCTGAAGGAAGCCAAGCTTAACATCCGAAGTACCACCTTTATCTTCCTCGCCAGAAATAACTGGATCCGGATCCTTACTGGCGTTAGCATCATGAGACTTAAAGAAGCCAGACTTGTTCTTGATCTCGTTCTTGTTATCAGTAGCACCCTTATAGCTATCACTTAACTTGAACGAAACTGTAACGTGAACCTTAGGTTCGTCCTTCTGCTGGGCTTTTTTAGCCGCATTCAAAGCACCTGCAATCTTGCCTAAGCCATCTTTAGTGAACTTAACCAAGATACGAGTGCGGCCAGCTTCGAGACCCTTGTCGTCGCCATTCTCTGTTTTTTTATTCTGAGTTGTGTTCGACGTAACGCTAACGGTGTAATCTTTATCAGCACCCTTTTCAAGAGGATCATTAACTCCATCAACTTTCACAGACTCAACAGCATCGTCCGTAATATTGTTAAACGCCTCAGTTGGAGCGTCATCGAATACCATGTAGTCTTGAATGCTATCTGCATCCAATTTTCCAGTAGGATGATTCACTTCCGAACTAATCTCGTACTTAAAATCATCATTAACAGAAACGGCGTTGCTACCTTTTCCGGTGCTGAAAACCTTTGTGATTGAGCTAGAAAGATCCTTGTTCTTAATCTTTACAACAGGATTGTATTCGTAAGTAGTGCTATAGGAATTTCCATCAGCAGACTTTGTTGGCTTAAGCATTGGCAAAGTCATGTAGAACACAGTCATGTCGTTGGCGCCGTAGTTGCCAGTAGTAGGCATCTTGGTCTCTTCAACCTTGTAGAAGCCGAGTGGAATGTTATCAAACTTAGCTTCGCCGTTGGTAACATCTGCAGTCTTTATATTAGCTTGAGTCATATCAAGCTCAATCTTTGCTTCCTTCTCTTTGCCGCGATTCAAAGCATCAATTGTGGTAGCAATCTTGGACCAAGTGTCTGCATTCTTGAAAGCATCAGTCACCGTAATATCGGTATCACCAATCTTCTTGATTTGCGTAAGAGTGAACTTTGCACCATTAAGAGGCGCATGACCTTTATCACACTTAGAAGTTCCTTCAGAGTCTTTCACTTCCTTTGCATCGCAATTTACGATAGTGATGCTACCAGTTGTTGTAGTATTTTTCGCATCCCACGGAGCCTTAGCTGTAACAGGGCCTTGGTGAATTGGAGGCACACCCCACGCGACGCCAGCCATGGTGACGGCGCCAGCAACGCACAGCGTGCCAGCCATCGCGAGCGACGCAATCGCCGCCACGCACTTGTTTGTTAGTTTATTCATCTTTTCTCCTTTACTCGATGCTCCTAAGAGCAGTTTGAGATAAGTTGTTTTTTACGTTTACAGTTTTTGTGTTAGTTACCGTGTTTATGGTTACTGTGTTTTGTTTACTGTATTTTGTTTTACAGTTTTTAGTAGTTACTATGTTTTGTTTTGTGTTTCGATTACGTAGGCAGCTTTCACATCAGCATCGCCGCCTTTCGTAAAATAGTTTTCTGTATGAGTCACTTTGACTTGCCACAAATCCTGCGGCAAGCACGCTCACCATTAAGGCAGCTATAGCACCCAGCTGCAAGTTCCAATTCCACTCGCCTGTGTGCGGCAAAGTAAAATTGCTAACCGAATCAATATTGAGCTTAAAAGCAGCAAAATCTTTGTTTTCTTTAAACGCCGTAGGAGAAGCATTAGTTAGCGCAGATTTTATTGACTCAGGCGTTAAGCTGTCAGATTTAGTATTTTTTATTGCATCATTAAACGCGTCAAGCGCTTTAGGTTTTAGCGCAAACACAACGCACTGGTACTTGCCAACCTTAGTCGGCTTTATACTCACTTCCATAGAAGCTTGAGACGCAACGTTCTTCGCAGTACATTCTTTATCCCCATCATTTGCCTTATTGCATCTAGTTTGATCTGTATCCGCAGGCACACCACTCAACCCAAGCCCATCAGGACTACTACTCCAAGTAGCTTCCGCAGTTTGCGACGGCCCAGAAGGCTGCACAGGTTGCGAGCCAGTACCGCTAGTAGAACCACCGACAGCAGTACCTCCATTTGAGCCACCTACAGCAGAACCACTTTCAGTCGAGCCAGCACCGCCAGTCGAAGCAACTCCACCTCCACCAGCAGCATTCTTCTTCTCGCCTTTGCACAGCACGCGCAACGTAATCTTATTCGCGCTATCCGCCGCAGACGTGGCTTCAACAAACGGCTTAAGCTCCATACCGAGCATCGCAGAAATATTGTTATTCTTGTCAGACAACGCCGCCGGCAACGAACCATCGCCGTTTTTAAACGGATACACTTTCAGCGTAAGATCTTTATCCCCAACTTCAGGCTGATCCTGTTTATTCGACTTAACAACAATCTTAATGGTCTTAACGTTCCAGTCGATGGTTTGCTTCTCAGAAAGCGAACCTTTGAATTGTCCATCATTTACATATTCGTGTCCGTCTCCTATTTTACTTACGATTTCACTTGCACCTTTATAAAAAGCATTCATTGGATCTTCGAAGACAGACTGTAGTTTACTCTTATCTCTAATGATTGAATTAAATAGATTTACATAGCTGTCACCGTTAACTTTATTGAAAAGTAAGCGCGCATCTTTCAAAGCAAACACCTTGCAAACATACGTCCCAGGCTTCTGTGGAGTTCCAGTAATCCAGCTTCTGGATTGCTCACGATAATCGTCATCTTCATAAAGCTGATCTCCACTATTTTTAGCCGAACCGTTTGGACGCTTCTTCAACTCGTTGTGCGTAGACTGCACCCACTTATTGGTAGATGTTCCACTGCTGCTACCGCTAAGAGTCAAACCATTAATACCGTCTAGAGAATAATCTTGAGTACCAGATTTATTGCAAACCATGCGATGATTAATAGTACCGATACCTTGCTTTAGTGACGAGTGAATAAAAAGCGGAGTTATGGGATTATACGTATCATCAGCGGAAGGGTCAGTTGATGTTGAATCTATAGTGATACTGTTATTGCTATCATCTACTTCTTTTTGGCCATCTTTAGCTTCATGATTATAAATATTAAAGGTTAAATCATTCGCTTGTGGTCTTATAAGATTATTGTAGCTAATTGACGCCTTCACGATAATCTCTGTAACCGAATTATCTGGATAATGAACTTTAACAATAGTCCTATAATCACTTACATCTTTGTTAGGCCACTTACTTGGATAAAACCGTATAAAACCATCGCTATTAGATTTTTCTGTAAACTTAGAAATATAATTTCCATCTGAGTTTTTAAAGAAAGCCCATTCGTACGCGGTTTCATAGGTTTTAATGGTCCCTTTTTTCCTCTTTTTCGGAACTTTTCCATTAGTTAGCTCAAGCCAAACATCTTCTGGTAGATTCTTAGGCTCTTCTCCTGCAATCTTTTTTCCTGCAATCTTTATTTCTGGCTTACTAACCTGAGGATATTCATCGTAATAAATGTATTTACGAGACTCTCCCGACCCCACAGCATGATTCTCTATTCCATATGTTCTATAACTAATAGTGTAGCATTTTGCAAAAGTATTATATTTTTCATTATTCTTGCACTCTTCTGGAAGTGGAACGTTGCCAGCGGCGGCGCGAGTGTTGCCCAGCTCACGCTTTTGCCGACGCAATTTATTTGCAGCCTCATCTTTTTTAGCGCCTTTATCAGTGTCTTTAGCGACATCTTTGTCAGCAACTTTTTTAGCGTCTTCTACAGCAGGGTTTTGTTTTTTCTCTGAATCAACGTTTTGGGCGTGGTCTGCATTAGTGGCATCTTGTTTGGCAGGAGGTTGCGAATTTTTAGGGTCTACAGTTTTAGGCTCTTCAGCTTTGCTGTTCGCAGCCGCTTCGCCCTGTGCAGCCACCTTATTATCCGCCGCAGGCTTATTCTCAGCATTCCTATTCTGAGTCTGCACCTGACTAGACTCGCCCTGCTGGCTAGCGCCCATAGAGGCAGATGGCATAATCATAAAAGTGGCAAGAATCGTAGCAACAGCAACAAAAAGCGCCACAATCACACGGCGAGCGCACGCTGTTTTAGCGCCAATCGAACGCAAAAATCGAAGGAAACGGCTACCGCGATGTAAATCACTCATTGGCACATCTCCTTCCCTCCGTATTGAGCCTTAAATACTATACCCCCCCCCCCAGGAAATTTTTGGCTCATAATCCAAATTTTTCAACTCGCACCAACACTTTTAAGCAATTTAAATCAATTAAACCACTAATAAATCGCACCGCATTTTCCAATCATATTCACTAACGCTGCCAAACATCGGAACAAAATCCAAACAAACGTCGGAACAGAAACCCGCCAATTCGCAAGGAAAACAATGAAACATCGCACTTACGCTTGCTTATTAAACCCTTTAATAATAGCCATAGCGAAACATAGTAGCAATGAATTCGATTTCTTGATTGTTAATACGACCAACTTGAACTTGAAAACCACGAGACAAAAGCTCAATATAGATTCAATTACACTCTCGGTTATAGCTTTCGATTATAGTCGATAAATTTATCGTTTCTTACACTTGTTTCTGTTATAAACGAAACAAATTAAAAATTCACCTTTGAGATTTATAATTAAAAAAAAAATAAAGCATCTTTATTCAAACGTCTGCGATTTGTATGCTTTTAATACACATCCCGTGACATCAAGCAAACGTTCTAAACGTGAGATTTAGGAAACTTACGAGTATAGCTACACTTTTTTAGCGCTAAGCCACTAATATAATTGTAATCTTGATAATATTATGATACTTTTTTGATAAAAGGAGGTTGATACTATGATTAATATTCGTCCAGTTTCCGATTTAAGAAACAAATTCCCAGAAGTAGAAGAAACAGTTATAAATTCAAATACACCAGTATTCCTTACAAAAAACGGTTATGGAACTATGGTTCTAATGAGCATCAAACAATACTCCACTCTCACTGACGACATTGAAAGAAAACTCGATGAAGCAGACGCTTTTGCCGCAAACACTTCTACACGTCTTTCTAAAGCTGACGTCTTTGATAGCGCAAGGAGAAGGATTAATTAACACGAGAACACCCTTACTACAGGATTAGCGTACGCAACTTTTCTGTTTTTTACGTTGTCTTGGGCGACACTATGGAAGTGCGCAGACTTCTATATTCAAAACGAAATATTGACGCACTACTTGAATAACTATTCCTAGTAACTATCATTATTTTATGTTAATGATTATTAAAAAGCTATCGTTAAAAAGTTTAAGATCGGCTTAATAGCTTGATTTTAGGCAAGATATCCATTCTCCTAACACCATATCCATGCAATATTAGATTGTTGGCTGGAAGCCGTGGTGTTCTAACGATGTTGTGAGCGTTAATGCATCAGTTAACTGACTGAGTTTTTAACAGTGTTAAGCTTATCAGCGTTATTTTCTCAGTTCGTTGACTGAGTTTTTAACAGTATTTGGGTGATTACCGTTATTTTCTCAGTTGGTTGACTGAATTAGTAACGGTGTTTGGATTGCGACTATGCCACAGCCCAAACACCGTTTCAAGATTTAATCGTGCCCCCGACGCGACTCGAACGCGCAACCAACGGATTAGAAGGCCGTTGCTCTATCCTTTGAGCTACAGAGGCAAACAAATGGCTATTATACCAAAACGGCACTATCAACGCGCCTTAAAAACAGAAAATAACAGAAATAGCCTATAAAAGTCACCTAAAAAATCACATATAAAAGTCACATATAAAACTTGCAAAAATCCTATTTACAAAACGTCACTGCTAAAATTAAGCAAACACTACTCAATAATCCATGCAAGTGACATTAACACAGCAAGGAAGAAAACGTTCACAATCGTGTACGTAAGCAAATAACGTCCCCTATGCTCAGGATACTGATTCGTAATTCCCTTGTAAGAAATAAGCGAAGCCATAGAAGCAATAAGCGTACCCATTCCACCAAGATTCGTACCAATAATCAGCATCTTCCACTGATCACAGAATCCAGAAAGCAAAATCGTCGTCGGCACGTTGCTAATAAACTGGCTTGAAGCAATAGAAACTTCCATAGGATGCGACCCAACCCACATTTGTGCAAAATCACTAAAGCCCGGAACTCTTCGCATATTGCCAATAAAAATAAAGAACATAATAAAGGTAAGCGGCAAAGCCCAATCAAGAACACGGAACACATGACGGTCGCAAAGAAGGAAAGCCACCACCATAATCACAACCATAATCCAATCAGGAATCCAACCACTAACACCACACAAGCAAACCACAAAAAGCAGGCTGTAAACAATAACGCGCCAACGAGTAAAGCTCATGCCGTAGCCCATAACGCGAATCTCATCCGGCTGCGGATGACCATGCGAAGGAGCAAGCACGCTCTGCTCAATATCATCACCATGCAAACCGGCAAACTGATCAACCTTACGAGACTTAAAGAACACAAAAGCAAACGCAATCATAAGCACCGCAGCCGTAACCGTATACGGTGCCATAATCGTCAAAAAGTCTTTAGTAGACATATGCGTTAACGCTTTTAAGTACAAGTTATGCGCATTTCCAATAGGGGTTAGCATACTGCCAACATTCGCGCCAATAGTCATAAGCGTGATTACAAGAATCGAACGTTTTTCAGCATTCGCCATAACAAGCACAGAAAGCGCAAAAGGCACAAAAGTTACGAGAGCAACATCGTTCGTAATAAACATTGCCGAGAAAAACGTCAGCGACATGAGCACTAACACAAGCCCACGCTCAGTTCTAACATGCCTTAAAAGACGCGCACCAATCGCACGAAATACACCAATGCGCTGAAATCCACACACAACCATCATTAAGCAAATAAGCTGCGAAATAGTATTTACGTGAATATAACCCCAGTATTGAGAATCAGGAGGCACGAAAAAACATGAAATAATTGCCAAAATTGCCGCAACAATAAGAATGGTTTCACACTTGACCAGATTCAACAGCCAGCGCTTCATCATTCCTCCGTAAGGCAGCAAACACAATGCTCCTATTATACTAGAAACCCAATCCCAAAAACAGGTTAAACTCCCGACAAAATCGTTGAAATAGCAATAAATTAGCAACTACTAATAGCATGATTTAGCCTAAAATAGCTAACACAAAATTCCGCCCTTTTTTGTGACACGCGCATCAGCAAAGCATGTCGCAAAAGACAGGAATACGTATATTATGTAGAAAAGAATTTGTTGGCAATAAACAAATAATTGTTTACTACATAAGAAGCGGAATATGTTTGAAACACAAGAAACAGAAAATAAGAAGATTGAACAAAAACTTGCTCGCCAAAAGCATCTTCGTGAAAACCATAAGCGCAACACTGCAGATTTAATTGTTGAATGCTTAGTAAATGAAGGCGTTGAAGTAGTTTTCGGCATTCCAGGTGAGGAAAATATTCCGCTTCTTGAGGCGATTGAGCGAGACGGTCGCATTCGTTTTGTGCTTACTCGCCACGAGCAGGGCGCTGGTTTTATGGCAGCAACATACGCTCATATTACTGGAAAACCGGGCGTATGCTTGGCAACTTTAGGCCCTGGCGCACTAAATCTTACTCTTCCTGTAGCTCAAGCAAACGCAAGCACTACGCCGCTTGTTGCTATTTGCGCACAAGGTAATGTTTCTAGGCTTTATAAGGAATCTCATCAGATTATTGATTTAGTTGCGCTCTTCCAGCCGATTACGCAATGGTCTTCTATGATGCTTGCTCCAGAGTCTGCGCCGGAAATGGTTCGAAAAGCTTTCTCTATTGCCGGCCGAAACCGTCCGGGAGCCACATGCCTTGTTATTCCGGAAGATATTAGCGAAATGCAAGCGCCTGAAGACGCGAAGCCTCTTCCACTTCCACATCCGCTTCACATTATGCCAGCTCCGGACACTATTGAAGAAGCTGCGAAAATTATTAGTAAAGCAAAACAGCCTATTATTTTGGCTGGAAACGGTGTTGCGCGCTCTCACGCTGAGGATCAGCTTCTTGCTTTTGCAGAGCAGCTTAACGTGCCAGTTGCAACTACGTTTGAAGGTAAGGGCGTTTTCCCGGATAATCATCCGAATGCGCTTGGCGTCGTTGGATTTATGCATCGCGACTACGAAAACTTCGCTTTTGACACGGCTGATTTGATTATTGCCGTAGGTTTTTCAATTCAGCAGTTTGATCCTAAGAAAATCAACCCGAATATTGATAAAACCATTATTCACATCAATACTTTTGTGGAAGATACCGACGCGCACTACCCTACTGCGCTGAACATTATGGCAAATATTGGCCAAACGCTTAAAACTCTTACAGAAGTATTAAAGACACGCAACGTAACTTTCGACGTAAGCCACCCTCGTATTAGACAACTACTTACGGAAGAATTACATTCTTGCGAAAACGACGAAAGCATGCCAATGAAACCGCAGCGCGTAGTTTACGATATTCGCCGCGCTGTTCCTGAAGGCACGAAGGTGCTTGTAGATACGGGCGCTTTGAAAATGTGGATGGCACGCTTGTACCCAACTATGCACCCGAATACTTGCATAATAGACAACAGTCTTTCTACTATGGCTTGGACGCTTCCGGGCGCTGTTGGAGCTTCGTTTATTCGCGATATTGGCGGCAAAATGAACGCAAAACCAGTTTTGGCTGTGATGGGCGACGGAAGCTTTATGATGAACGTGCAAGAAATTGAAACAGCTGTGCGCGTTGGAAGCCGCATGGTTGTTCTTGTTTGGGAAGATAACGCGTACGGCTTAATAAAGTGGAAGATGGAGCTTCACGCAGGCGAGCACGAATACGTTGATTTCCATAATCCTGACGTGCCAAAATTGGCTGAAAGCTTTGGCGCACGCGGACATGCTGTTAAAAAGCCAGAGGATTTGTACAATATGCTTCGCGCGGCTTTGGAGCAAGAAAGCGGAGTGGACGTGATTTCTTGCCCAGTTGATTACAGTGAGAATATGAAGCTTATTGAAAAACTCGGCGATATTGATTTTAGTAACTGACGCTACGCTCCAAACGCGCGCAACTTGTCTCGCGTTTGGAGCGCTTTATTTAGCTAATCCCTCCAAACGCGGGAAATCTATCTCGCATTTGGAGCGTAGCGTCAGCTACTAAAGTATATTTATATAGAAAGCATGTTGGTAAAAACAAATTTTGCTAATCTACAACATGCAAAGTACGATAAATGTAATTTTTATATTTTTCTGGATTAAGCCTACTACACATTTCAACATTCGGAGTTTTACCAGAGAAGAAATTAGCATCAACAAGAACTGAGCCATAACTTGGTCCAGGAGTTGCATCAACTTGGCAATAATATTTTGTGCACTCGCTTATACATTCAGGATATAGCGCAGCGGCAACAGCAGATGGATCAGCCATATCTAGATAAGCATCCCCAAAACGGCTAACATTCATTTCCATTAATTCCCTATTACAATCAATAGCGAACTTGCCGAGTTCTCCACTTTTGCGAATATTATCAATTTCTTGTGGATTCAGCATACATTCTCCCAAGCATGCGTCCCATCCAACAAACATAATATTTTTAAGACCAGAATCAACTAATATCTTTGCAGCTTCAGCATCTTGCCAAATATTGAATTCTGCTACGGGAGAAACATTTCCACGGCCTAAACCAGCAGATCCCATAACAACTATGCGACCAACTTTTTTCATCGCTTCATAATCAACCTTAATAGCTAGAGCAATGTTAGTTAATGGCCCTAATGCAATAATGTCTATTTCACCATCTTCACTGTTTCTTAAAGTTTCGATCATTTTCAAAACAGCATTACCATTACTTTCTTTCAAACGATGAGGCACTAGACCAATATCACCCATTCCATCTCTACCATGAGTTTCATGAGCATAAGCCAAATCGCGCAACAGCATGCTTCTGCTTCCTTTATATACAGGTGGCTCATATGAACCAGCATGCTCGATAGTAGTAAGCGTATTAATAGTCGCTTGTTCCATGCACACGTTCCCTGATACAGTGCAAAACATTAATATCTCATATCTAGGATCATTTAAAGCCATGGCAATTGCCATAGCATCATCCGAACCACAATCTGTATCTATTATTATTTTCTTTTTAGAATAAATTCCTTGATTTTCCATAAACTATCAACATCCTATCAATTAATAGAAACTGTAGTTTCAGATGTGATTACAATATTTACACTCTTATAGAATTTGCGACTGCAAATTTTTGCGGGCAGATTCCATTGAGGTGATTTTCCCTAGAAGCTCAAGCTTTTCCTGACCATCCTTAAGTTTTGCCATACGCGCTCGAGCTGCACCGATTCTACGCATAAAACCAACGTCTAAAAGTCTAATAAGCAGCTCGTTCGCATACTTGCTTTCTGCAACAGTAGCTTTTCGCAAGAAATCCGAAGGAGATCCGTTTGAAGATTGCTGATTCTGCCGATTGCCAGCATCTTCTAACGAGTCTGAAGCTGCAGGAAGCGGCAACGGCATTACCGAAAGCTCAGTAATAACAGACTCCAACAAAGGTCCAGCCGCTTTAGTCATCATATGCAACCACAATCCTTGCGTAACGTTGCCAGTCGGCAATCCTCCCGCAGCAACAAATGCTTGGAAAAGCGTTCTAAAAACTGGAGTAATAAAATTATTTAACGTAAGCTGCGCAAATAATTGTTCATTAAACGCAAGCGGAACTTGCAGCAACAAAGACATAAACTGCTGCTCGCACATGAATACAGCATCATCAACTCGATAATAATGCTGATTTTGCGCAGCACTTCGAACAATAGCCATTCTAGATGCTTTAGAATCTGCATCACGCTCAACAACAGCCTGCGGCAAGCCAGCAGGAGTAGCGTTATACCTAGATGCGTAAGCATCGTCGTCGCGAACTTGCAAACGGCGGCGAGAAGCCTCAACTTCCCTACGCATAACAGCTAAATCAACACCAATTGCGCGCACAGCTTTGCGAGAATACAAGTCAAGAAGCGAACGGTCGCGAATTTGCGCAATAAGAGGCGCAACTGCTTTCACCGCACCCATTTGGCCAGTCGTAAACGAAGTATCAAAACGGTTGATAACAGTATTAATAACAAAGTCATAAAGCGGACTTGCGTGCGAAACCAGCGAGCGCACAGCATCGTCACCGCGCTGAATGCGCAAATCGCAAGGATCAAGATTATTGTCTGCTACAGCAACAAAAGTTTGTGTCAAAAATGCGGAATCTAAGCCAAAAGCGTGAAGCGCAGCCTTTTGACCTGCAGCATCACCGTCAAAAGTAAAAACGATGCGCGAACTCACCGACTGACCATCCACCTTTAGAGGGCCAACAAGCTGAATTGCACCCAAAGAATCATCAGCAATAAGACGTCGCACAATCTTCGCATGTTCAACTCCGAAAGCAGTTCCGCAAGTAGCAACGGCAGTATCAACACCAGCTAAATGGCATGCCATAACGTCCGTGTAGCCTTCAACAATTACAACTTGACGCTTTTTAACAATATTTGCTTTCGCTAAGTCGATTCCGTACAAAACTTGCGTTTTTCGATACAGTGCAGTGTCGGGAGTGTTAATATATTTTGCGCTAATAGAATCGTCGTCGTAAAGCTTTCTTGCACCAAAGCCAAGAGTTCTACCAGTCGAGTCGCGAATAGGCCAAGTTAAGCGACCGCGGAAGTAGTCGTATATTCCTCGCTGACCGAGTCTAGCTAAGCCAGCGTCAAGCAGCTCTTGACGCGTAAAACCTTTATTAGCTAAGTATCTGACTAAATTATCCCAGCCTTTAGGAGCGTAGCCACAAGAAAAACGCGCACTTTGCTGAGGAGTAAAGTTTCGTCCGGCAAGCAATTCGCGCGCGGCAGCAGCTTCCTCAGTATTAAGATTTGAAGCGAAAAACTTTTGAGCTTCTTCATTTGCTTCTAAAAGCCTGGCTCGCTTAGAACCGTGCGATTGAGAGTCGCCTTTTTCTGCCTGCTGGTAGTGCATTTCAATGTGATAATGATCTGCCAAAAACTCAACAGCTTCGCGAAAATCAATGTTTTCTTTCTGCTCAACATACTTAAAAACGTCGCCGCCTGCACCGCATCCGAAGCAGTGCCACACGCCCAAACTTGGACGCACGCTAAAACTCGGTGTTTTTTCATCGTGAAATGGGCAAAGACCTACAAAAGTGCCAGTTCCCGAAGGCTTAAGCGTAACAGTTGCAGACACAATATCATACAAATCTGCCACAGCGCGCACGCGCTCAATATCTTCTTTTGCGATCATTCCAACCATGGTATCTAGCTTATCGCAAACCGGCGGCGAGTGGTAAATTTCCTTCACCAGTGTTGGAAACTACTAGCGGATTCGTTTAGCACAAGGCCGCGTGAAGAGTTGCGGCGGACCCGTCTGTTAAGCTCGCCACCTGGTCGATTGCAACACGAAGACGCTCATCATCATTCGTGCACTCGTTCCAATCTCCCACAAACACGGCTTCCATAGCATCGTGCGAACGCGGCGACTTGCTCATAAAGACTTCCACCAAATCCGTCAAAATCTTCTGTTCGCGCTTATAAACTTCACGCTCGCGAGGAGCGATTATAAAGTGCACTGCCAAACTTTTAAGTATTACAATCTCGTAGGAAGTATCTTCCGGAATTACAAGGTTTGCGCGGTAACGAACAAGAGGACCGTTGCCATAACGCTCACGCGTAGCGTGCTCAACAGAACTTGCGAAACGGCCAATAAGAGCGCTAGTAATATTTTTCAACTGCGCTAACGCTCGGCGTGAACCGTCGAAAGAATCCGGGAACATTGCGCGCTTCCTTAAACGCTGCAAAGCCGCCAAAAGTTTATCTACATCCCAACGATTTCCATACCAGGCATGGGTTTCTTCAACAACTTTATCTACAACTTTTGTATTCGCAACTAAAGCAGGATTAAAAGCGCCGGTTACAATCGCATCCTCAATATCGTGCACACTGTAAGCAATATCGTCCGAAAGATCCATTATTTGACATTCCATCGGCTTGGTTTCGTGCGGCGCTCCAATTTTCAGCCATTCAAACACATCACGATCATCCGGATACACGCAGAATTTAAGATCGCGCTCACCTTTGTCGTGCGCCTTAGCTTCTTCTAATCCCCACGGATACTTCACTGCAGCATCTAATGCTGCGCGCGTAAGATTTACTCCTGCACTTCTACCGTTTTCGCGAAAAACTTTCGGTTCTAAGCGTGTAAGTAAGCGAAGAGTTTGCGCGTTTCCTTCAAAACCACCAATATTTTTCGCCAACTCTGCGAGCGCACGCTCACCGTTGTGGCCAAAAGGCGGGTGCCCTAAGTCGTGCGATAAGCAAGCGCAATCAACAACATCCGGATCACAGCCAAGCATTGCTGCAATCTGTCTACCAATTTGTGCAACTTCAAGAGTATGCGTTAAGCGAGTTCTGGCAAAATCATCCGATCCTGCAACTAAAACCTGGCTTTTTGCGCCCAATCTACGAAGAGCAGACGAGTGTATGATTCGCGCGCGATCTCTTTCAAAAGGCGTTCTCGCACGAGTGTGATGAGGCTCACTCGCCCAGCGCTCAGTGTCATGCAAATCGTATTCACCAACGACCTCATTATCTGATGCAATTACTTCGTCGCACATCTAGCACCTCTTTTTATTTGCAATTAAGACTATTTTATTAACTGTCTTAAAACAAGCAGTAACAAGTTATATAAGACTTTTTGCGTCCAGTTTTGAAATATCGCTAGAAGATAGCACTTCGTAAGCGTTGCGGTAAAGCCGCGGCACGCGAGCGCCGATTCCAGTCATAATTTCGTAGCTGATTGTTCCTGCAGCTTTTGCCCAATCGTCTGCAGTAGGCTCAGCAAATTCCAAGCCTCTTCCAGGACCAAAAAGCGTTACAGTATCGCCTTCTCGAACGCCTAACTCTGCAGCATCGCCTTTTAAATCAACTATGAACTGATCCATGCAAACTCGCCCAGAAACGTTCACAATTCGAACACCATTATTTGTTTCTACTCTAACCGGACCGCCAGGCTTATTAACATGACGTGCACCTTGCATATCAAATCCGGAAGCAGAACGCAAAATGCCGTCAGCGTATCCAAGAGGAACAATAGCAGTACTCGTATTATTTGGAGTTAAATACGTGCGTCCGTAGGAAATTCCATGTCCTTCTTCTACAGTTTTTACAGTGCCAAGCTGGGCTTGAAGAGTCATAGCCGGCTGCAATCCGTAAGTTTGAGAAGTTCCCATTGCAGGATCCGGCTCGTAGCCGTACAAACCGATTCCTGGGCGCACAAGCTCAAAACGAATTTCTGGGCGGTTAAGCGTTGCAGCAGTATTTGCTAAATGACGGATTTTAGGCGCTAAACCAGCTTCTTTCATGCGTTTTGTAAACTCGTGGAATTGTTGGATTTGGCGGTCTGTTGCGTCTACAAATTCTGGAACGTCTGGAGAATCTGCCACAGCTAAGTGACTCCATTGGCCAATAACTTCAATCGCGCCTTCGCTATAGTATTGCTGCAATCTTTTAAGAGCGTCACTAAAACCGGCTGGAGTAAAACCATTTCTGCCAAAACCTGTATCGACTTTTACATGCACGCGCGCAGGCTTACCTAACTTTCGTGCAGCAAAAGCTACAGCATCAAGAGAGTCAACAGAGCCTACTGAAATATCAATATCTGCTGTAATCAGATCCGCAAACCTGGTAGTTGGAGCGCTTGTAAGCCAAGTAAGAATATGGCAGCGGCTTGAATCAATACCAGCTGCACGCAAACGTAACGCTTCGTATGGTTGAGCTGTGCCAAGCCAAGTAGCTCCACCAGATAAAGAAGCAAGAGCACTAGGAATTAAGCCATGTCCGTAACCGTCTGCTTTTACTACCCCCATAACTTCCGGCGCATTTTGACCAGGCTGCAAATTTTGAGCAACTCGCGCAACCAAAGTGCGCATATTGTCTCGAAGCGCCTTCAAATCGACGATTACCTGACCCGGGTATGCACTTAAAGCGCGAGCATAGTTTGCTTCTAACATTGCCGAATTACGTGCACTATTACTTGCCGCATTACTTAAATCTGTACTCATAACTCACCTAACTGATTTAGTATGCTTTTAATGCTACATGCTCTTTTGTATACTCTCCATAAGCTTTTAAGAACACACGCGCATTTCATATGACATGATTAAGTGTTTGCATCCATTGATATGCAATACGTACTGCACTGTGTACACGATCTGGAATAACGACCAATCCACAACGACTAAACCCTGCACGCGTAATTACTTTTTGCATAATTACGTTATCTGGATGTGTGTCAATGCGTACATTATTATAGTTTTGCTGCACCCAATGCAAGCACGCTGTTGCCATTTTTGGTTTTATTCCCGAAGATGCTAAGCGGTGAATTGTTACATAGGGGGAAATATCATCAAGCCACGCACCGTCGTCAATACTGGCATACACTTCATCAACACCTTCGCATAATGCGAATTGCGCTAGAATACGCTCGTTACATGATTCTGGGTCCTCGTCAACAATCAAATAGAAACGTTTTAAACGAATATCTTCAATAACACTTGAAACAAGTGGAAAACTATTCCCCCACTGATGAGGATTGCCTGTAACACGCATAAATTTGCGAGCATTTTCATAAATATGCTCAATATTTCGCAAGTCACCAAGCGTTGCTTTTCTCAATGTTATATCTTCCATGCCAGCCTCTAAAAGAAAGCAAATAAAACTACGCAAAATTAGCTAATTATTACTTACACAAGTTTGCGCTCAAAAGGATCCGAACTAATTCCCTTCGCTAGAATATCTTTACACCATTGACTAGCACCAAATAGACTGTGGTCTCTATAGTTACCGCAAGATTCAATAGTTGTTGCAGGAACATCATCCCAAGTCGCCTTAAACGCAATAAACTCAAGAGATTCCTTTAAAGCGCGCGCCACATCTTCTGTGCTGTGTTCGCCCCAAGCTAGCAGATGAAAACCAGTTCTGCAACCAAAAGGCGAGCAATCAATATAGCCATCAATACGCTCGCGAAGTAACACTGCAATCATATGCTCAATTGTGTGCAAAGCTGCAGTAGGAATTGCTTCCTCATTAGGCTGCGTTAAACGAATATCATAGTTGGAAATAACATCCCCATTAGGACCTTTTTGCGTATTGATATAGCGCACATAAGGTGCTTTTACTTTAGTATGATCTAGTTCAAAACTTTCTGGTCTAGGTCTAGACGCATCCTGCTTATTCATAAGTATTCCCTTCGCTTAACTACACAATAAACAACGTACTCTTTACGTACTAAGTACTTCTATAGTAGACGGTAGTTGCCTAATTAGTTGAAAGATTTATTAGTTGAAAGATTTATTTACATGATTGCCGCGTTTACAAGAGCACGAGTGTAGTCATTTTGCGGACTATTTAGAACATCGCTTACTCTTCCAGATTCCACAATTTCCCCATCGTTAAGAACAATTACGCGTGTTGCTAAATTCTGAATCATACCTAAATCGTGGCTTACGAAAACACACGACATTGTTGGGCGCTCTTTTCGAATTGCCGCAAAAGCGTCGAGAATACGAGTGCGCTCAGCAACGTCAATTGCACTCATTGGCTCGTCTGCAACCAAAACTCGAGGATTATTAATCAGTGCGCGCGCAATAGCAACACACTGAGCCTGACCGCCAGAAAGCTCATGAGGATAACGTTCCAAAAAATCTTTAGGATTTAATCCTACTAATTTCAGCATTTCACAAACACGCTGCTCAATAGTTGCATCGTCTAATTTAAGCGATTTTCGCCAAATATTAAGCGGCTCGGCAACGCTTTTTAGAACAGTCCAGCGCGGGTCTAAAGCCGCAAATGGATGCTGAAAAACAAGAGAAGTTTCTTTACGAAGCGCACTAGAATAGGAAATTTTTTTGTGATTTGTAGAAGAATTCACTATTTGTGAATCATAAGTAACAATTCCATCTGAAATTTTTTGAAGACCTAACATTGCGCGAATAAGAGTTGTTTTACCAGAGCCAGAACCGCCAATAATAGCAAGCGATTCTCCTTTGAAAAGTTCTAGATTAACACCCTTCAAAACTTCTGCGCGAGCTAAGGCACGACCCAAAGTAACGTGAATGTTTTTTGCAGTTAAAAGAGCAGAATTTTCGCGACTTACATTTTCTGTAGTTGCACTTTCGCGACTTACACTTTCTGTAGTTGCACTTTCTGTAGTTGCACTTTCACAACTTACATTTTGAGAATCTATTTTTTGCGCTCTTAAAGTCAACTTTTTAGCGGCATCAACCAATTGCTTAGTTGAAGTAACGCGTGGATTTTCAAGCAAATCTTGGACTTCTGCACTGTCAACCAATCGCCCAGAATCAAGAACATAACAACGCTTAGCAGCTTTTGAAAGCACAGAAAAATCGTGAGTTACAAAAAGCATAGAAGCGCCCATGTTGTCAACAAGCGAAGTCAACATGTTAACAACTTCTTTTTGAGTTACACTATCGAGAGCAGTAGTAGGTTCGTCAGCCAAAATAAGCCGCGGAGAAGTAATTAAAGCTGTTGCAATACCAACTCGCTGCAGCTGTCCGCCAGAAAGTTCAAAAGTGCGTTTAGAAATAATATTCTGCGGCAAACCAACCTTTTCAAGCATTACGCAAACTCTATTATGAACGTCATCGGCATCAAGTTGGTAATGAATGCGCAAAGGAAGCGAAATCTGTTCCTCAACACTTAGCATTGGATTAAGCGCGCGATTAGCCTGCTGGAATACCACGCCCACGTATTTTCCTCGAAGGCGAGCAAGATTCTCATCACTAGCGCCAACAGTTTGAACTCCCCCAAGCATGCAAGATCCAGAAATTTTAGTTTCAGACGGAAGCAAGCCGGTTGCAGCGCGAAGAAGCATAGATTTTCCAGAGCCAGAAGCCCCAACTAAGCCAACACGCTCACCATCTTCAACATGCAGCGAAACGTTGTTAAGAATAGTTTTTTTACCAAGATTTAACGTAAGATTTTGAATATTTAAGCTCATTTTGCGCCTACTTTATTCATACTTTTTGCGCAAGGATCCAATACTTTGCGCAACACATCACCTAGCAGATTAAGAGCCACAACAACTATTGTTACGATCAATCCAGGCCATAGAACAGCCAAAGGATTGACGTGAATAAGCGTTACGGAAGTTGCCAAAACACGCCCCCAGCTAGGAACTCCCGACGGCACACCTACACCCAAGTAAGTTAATCCACTTTCTGCCAAAATCACCGTACCTGCAGAAAGAGAAAGCTGCACAAGCGCTACAGGCGTAATATTAGGGAGCACATGACGAAGTAGCACATATCTTCTTGAAGCGCCTTGAGAAATAGCTGAATTTACGTAATCTGATTGCAAAACAAGCTTTGCACTTGGACGCACAATACGAGCCAGATTAAAACCGTATCCAAATCCACAAGCAATCACAATCACCAAAACGTTTGCGCCAAACGGAACCGCAAGCATAAGAGCAATCAGAACAGTTGGAACAGAAATAAGAGCGTCAACAGCCATAACGCTTGTTGCACGAATAATTTTATACTGCGAAATCATAATGCTAAGCAAAACCGTGCCAATTAAAGCAGAAATCATAACTGTGCAAACAACTATAACAAGCTCCACTCGAGAACCTGCCATAAGCCAGCTAAGCATGTCGGCGCCAGTTCCATCAGTACCAAGTAAATGCGCAAAAGACGGCTTCTGCCACACTTCGTAGCCGTTTGTTTTTAGAAGAGAATAAGGAGTCCAAAACAGTGAGATTGCAGCAATAGCAAGCCAAAGAAAAAGCGTTACGCATACGAATTTACCAAAAGAAGCACGCCATATACGTTTTAGAATAGTAAATTGCATCTTTTTCACAAAATCACCTTGACAACCTAGGGTCTAGCAGCCTGTGAGCAATATCAACCGCAAAACCAATTAGCAGAAAAAGAGCTGCAAGCATAAAAAGTTCACCCTGCACGGCAATTAAATCGCGCAAACCAACATCTCGAACCAAACCCATACCCATTCCAGGTAAAGAAAACAGGTTTTCAATAACCATCACACCCATAACCATGTGAGCGAAAGTCAAGCCAATAACAGAAACTAACTGAGCAAGAGCCAAACGCAAACCAACTCGCCAAACAACCTGCTTACGAGTCATTCCGCAAGCCATTGCTTCAGCAGCAATTTCACTATTAGCAATATTTTCAAGAATTGCTGCAGTGTAGCGCATAAAACTAGAGCCAACAATAATTCCAACCGTAATCGCCGGCAAAAGCAGAGACAAAAACGCTTCGGAAAAATCACTCCAGCCGTCAGTTGGAAAACCCTGAGTAGGAAGAAGACCCACTACGCCAACACCTTTGCCAAATAGCAAAATAAGAAGCATTCCACCCCAAAGAGCTGGCACAGATCCTGCAGAAATAGCAGTAAATCGAGAAACTACTTGAGCTAGCTTCCCTTCATGAGTTACCTTAAAACAGCCAAGTGGAATACCAATTGCGAGCGCAATAGCAAGTCCCAAAAAAATCAGCGGAAAAGTTATAGTAGCGCGGCTTAAAATCATTGAAACCACGGGCCTGCCCGTTAGAACAGAAACGCCGAAATCTCCACGCATAACACCCAGAAGCCAATCGGCATATTGAGCAAAAAGCGGCTTATTTAAGCCAAGCTCAGCCCGCAGCTGCTCAACTTTGCCGTGAGGGGAGTTAAGACCTGCCATAACTTGCGCAACGTCGCCCGGAAGCACGCGAAGCGCAAGAAAAACAGCCGCAGAAATGCAAAACAGAGCCGCAATAAAAAGCAGCAAACGTTGGCATATCATGCGAAACATTAATAACTCCCCTTTTTCACCAATTTTTAATTACTTAATTACTTGTTTAACTTTTGCGTAGATTTTTAGTTACTTAGTTAAACGCAAATTGTAAAGTGGCAAAATTTCTTGATTCATGTCAAAAGGCATTCCTTCAAGATTCTTCACCTTCGCAGTTACAACGCGGTAGTTAAACAGCCAATCTGCAGGCGCATCCTTGCTAATAATTCGCGCAGCTTTAGCAAGCAATTTAGCAGAATCATGCTCATTCGCACAAAGCATTGCCTTCGCATACAAGTCTTGAACCTGCTTACTATCGTAACCGTAGTAGTAGGTAGGATCCGCCCACTGACCAAAATCGTGGCTTTCGTTGTGGTCAACCATCGACAAATCGTACTGCTTATTCTTGTACACGTCCTGAAGCCAAGTAGTAAACTCAACAACATTCACGCGCAAATCAATACCAACAGCTTCAAGCTGCGATCGCAATTGGTCACCAAGTTGAGTGCCGTAAATATTCGGGTAAGTAAGCGAAAGTTTAAGAGGATGCGACTTATCGAAACCTGCATCTTTCATAAGAGACTTCGCGCGATCAATATTATGAGGATAAAGCTTAGTTAGATCCTCATAACCTGGGTCAAGAGATGGGATTGGTCCACCAAGAGCCAAATCTGTGCCGCCTCGAGACGCAATAATCTGCTTATGATCAATCGCGTAACGAATAGCCTTTCGCACACGAGCATCCTTCGTGCGCTCGCCATTCATGTTTATAGCAAGCACGAACTTGTCTGTGCCATTTCCAGCTCGAACAACATAACGCTTAGAATCATCCTTAAATGGCTTAGCAAGCTGACCGGAAATAGGAGCAAGAGCTTTAACAGCGCCGGAAGAAAGCGCGTCTACAGCAGCATTGTCATCAACAAAGTAGCGAACAACAACTTTTTCGGTTTTAGCAGGATGAATGCCCTTATATCGCGGATTTGCCTTTAACACAACGCGATCTGAAGGCACGAACTTTCCAATTAAGTACGGTCCGGAGCCAACCGCCTGCGTTTTAGCATCGTATTTAGCTGTTTTATCAAACACTAAGCCCGCGCGAGAGCACAAGGCCCACAAAAGCTTCGCATTTGGCTCTTTAAGTGTAATTTCAAACGTGTAATCGTCCTTCGCTTTTGCAGACTCAACTTTTCCAACCATATTCGAGCCGCGATACTGCTTAGAAACAAGCTCATTAAACGACCACGCAGCATCTTTTGCCGTAAGCTTGTGGCCGTTAGAAAATACGGAATCCTTGCGCAAATGGAAAGTGTAGCGTAAGCCGTCTTTGCTTACTTCCCAGCTTTTTGCCAAAGAAGGCGAAACCTGGTTCTTTTCATTTCTCGCAACCAAACCCTCGTAAACGTTACCAATAAGAAGCTGATCTAGCGAAGAACCGGACTGGTTTCTAATATCGAGATTAGTAGGAGCCAGTTTTAAGCCGATTGTGATGGTTTTGTGCGACATTGTAGACGCAGCGTTTTGCGACTTGAACAAGCTTGGGTCAGTTACAGTTGCAAAAATCGCGCTTATTACAACAACCGCAACAATTACTATTGTAAATAGCCAAGGCTTGCTTAGCTTGCGATTTTTTGATGAAGTGTTTGATTTTGCAGCTGCATTAAGCGAGTCGTCTGTACTTGATTTAGACGCGCTATCTGCAGAAGCATTATCGTAAGAATTACTTGCGTAAGATTCACCAGAAAATGTTTCGGTCGCGCCGTTTTCTTCGTGCACGCCTTCCTCAGGTTTTGCGTTACCCATACCATAAACCTTTCTAAATGGTACTAAGTTATTTAGTTGTTATTTATATTTAGTTGTTATTTATTTTTAATTGTTTTACGCTCGACGCTTGATTGCAAATTAAATAAATCAACCCCAAGTCGCCGGCAGTATCAATCGTAGCGCAAGCTAAAAGCAGGCTCACCGTGCAATCATCCAAAAAACTCGCGAAAAATTTGTATAAATACGATTTTAAGAACGCACAAGGTTGTACTATTTATAGGCATATATCCTACGAATGTGGTTAAATTCCAACAGAACGTAAACTTGCAAACGTGCGCAAACACATTTAATACAAAGCGAGGAATGATGACTGAGAACTTGAATACTACGGTAACTGTGAACGAATCCTCGGATCCGCAAAACCAAAGTGGTGAAGACCGTACAGCATTGAACCGCCAGCTGGCTCAAATGCTTAAAGGCGGCGTGATTATGGACGTCACCACCCCAGAGCAGGCAAAGATTGCTCAGGATTCTGGCGCGTGCGCAGTTATGGCTTTGGAGCGCATTCCTGCTGATATTCGCGCAGCCGGCGGCGTTTCTCGAATGAGCGACCCGGCTATGATTCACGGCATTCAGGAAGCTGTGTCTATTCCTGTTATGGCAAAATGCCGTATTGGCCACTTTGTTGAAGCACAAGTGCTTGAAGCTATTGAAATTGACTACATTGACGAAAGCGAAGTGCTTTCCCCAGCTGACGACGTGTACCACATTAATAAGCGCGATTTTGCCGTGCCTTTTGTTTGCGGCGCAAAAGATTTGGGTGAAGCTTTGCGCCGAATCAACGAAGGCGCTTCCATGATTCGCACTAAGGGTGAGCCAGGAACTGGCGACGTGATTCAGGCTGTGCGTCACATGCGCATGATGAATTCTGCTATTCGCAAGCTTACAAGCATGCGCGAGGATGAGCTTTTTGAAGAAGCTAAGAATTTGCGCGTGCCATTTGAACTCGTAAAGTATGTTGCACAGAACGGAAAGCTTCCTGTAGTAAACTTCGCTGCAGGCGGTGTTGCTACCCCAGCAGACGCTGCTTTGATGATGCAGCTTGGCGCTGAAGGCGTGTTCGTTGGCTCCGGCATCTTTAAGTCGGGCGACCCAGCAAAGCGCGCTGCAGCAATTGTTAAGGCTGTGACTAATTACAAAGACGCTAAGATGATTGCTAAGCTCTCCGAAAACTTGGGCGAAGCTATGGTCGGCATTAACGAGCAGGAAATTAAGCTCTTGATGGCTGAGCGAGGCGAGTAATTTTGTCAAACTCACCTATCAATACTGATAACTCCGCTCATACTGTAGCAGTTTTAGCAGTTCAGGGAGCTTTTCTTGAGCATCGCTTAATGCTTGAAAAATTAGGCGCGCGCGTAATAGAGCTTAGGCAGGCGCGCGATTTGGAGCAGTCTTTCGACGGATTAGTGTTGCCGGGCGGCGAAAGCACTGTGCAAGCTAAGCTTCTTCGCGAGCAAAATATGCTTGAGCCTTTGTGCGAGAGGATTGCAGGTGGAATGCCCGTTCTTGGCACTTGCGCAGGCTTGATTTTGCTTGCTAAGAACGTAGAAGGTAACGAAGTAAACGGTTTTGGCACGCTAGACGTAACAGTTAAGCGAAACGCTTATGGGCGCCAGCTTGGAAGCTTCCATTGTGAGGCTGAGTTTGGTGAGCTAGGCAATGTGCCGATGACGTTTATTCGAGCGCCTTATATTGCGGAAGTTGGCTCTAACGCCGAAACTCTTGCAACTGTAGGTGGCCACGTGGTAGCAGCGCGCCAAGGGAATCAAATTGGAACGTCCTTCCACCCGGAGCTTGACAGCGATACGCGAATTCACCAGCTTTTCTTGAATCTGTAGTTGAATCTGTATTTATTTATCTAAACAAAAACCTCTTGATGAATGACTAACACTCACCAAGAGGTTTTAAAATTATAGGCAAATAGACAAGCCTTATTTAATCTGCTTGCAAACTACTTGCGATGCGCGCGGTAGAAGCGAATCAAGCTCTGCGTAGAAGCATCCTGAGCTGCCAAAGCGTCATCATCCTGAGAAATTGCAGGAGTAATCTGCTTTGCAAGCTGCTTGCCAAGCTCCACGCCCCACTGATCGTAAGAATCCAAGCCCCACACAGTGCCTTCAACGAAGGTGATGTGCTCGTAGAGAGCAATCAATTCACCCAAAGCGAATGGGGTCAAAGCTTCGCCGAAGATGGAAGTGGTTGGACGGTTGCCGCTGAATACGCGAGCTGGAACGATCTCTTCTGGAGTGCCTTCTGCGCGAACTTCGTCAGCAGTCTTACCGAATGCAAGAGCCTTGGTCTGTGCAAGATAGTTACCCAAGAAGAGCTCGTGAACGTCCTGATCGCCATCCTTAGTTGGGTTTGGAGTGTTCACAAATGCAATGAAATCAGCTGGAATAAGCTGAGTGCCCTGGTGAATCAACTGGTAGAAAGCGTGCTGACCGTTGGTGCCTGGCTCGCCCCAGAAGATTTCGCCGGTTTCGCTTGTTACAGGAGTACCATCCCAGCGAACAGACTTACCGTTGGATTCCATGGTGAGCTGCTGCAAATAAGCTGGGAAGCGGTGCAAATACTGATCGTATGGAAGCACAGCGTGGGAAGCAACCTTGTAGAAGTTGCGGTACCAAACGTTGAGCATACCAAGAAGAACCACAACATTCTTCTCGAATGGGGTTTCAGCAAAGTAAGTATCGATTGCGTGGAAGCCCTTCAAGAACTCCTCAAAGCGCTCTGGGCCGAGAACAACGGCCAAAGAAGTACCAACAGCGGAGTCCACGGAGTAACGACCGCCAACCCAGTTCCAGAAGCCAAAGGCGTTGGTTGGGTTAATGCCGAACTCTGCAACCTTTTCAAGGTTGGTGGAAACAGCTACGAAGTGCTTAGCAACAGCTTCAGCCTTCTTTGCGTCGCTGCCGTCAATAGCGCCGCACTCCTGAAGCTTATTAAGCAACCAGGTACGAGCGGTACGAGCGTTGGTCAAAGTCTCCAAAGTGGTGAAAGTCTTGGAAACAATGATGAACAAAGTGGTTTCTGGATCCAAATCCTTGGTCTTTTCGGCCATGTCGTTTGGATCAATGTTAGAAACGTAGCGAGCGCTAATACCAGCGTCAGCATATGGCTTCAAAGCTTCGTAAACCATGACCGGACCCAAGTCGGAACCGCCGATACCAATGTTTACAACAGTCTTAATGTTCTTGCCGGTAACGCCCTTCCAAGCGCCGGAGCGAACTTCGTTAGCGAAATCGTAAATGCGACCCAAAACTTCACGAACATCTGCAACGGTATCCTGGCCGTCAACAATGAACTTGCCAGCATCCTCTGCAGGACGACGCAAAGCAGTATGCAAAACTGCACGATCTTCAGTATTGTTAATGTGCACGCCGGTGTACATTGCCTTAGTGCGCTCGTCAAGCTTAACTGCCTTTGCAAGGTCGGCAAAAAGCTTAAGAGTTTCAGGCTTAATTAAATTCTTAGAAAGATCGAAGTGGAGATCTCCAGCTTCGAAGCTCAACTTATCCACGCGATTTGCATCCTCTGCAAACCACTTCTTCAGGCAGACGCCTTCTGATTGCAACTCGTCGTAATGCTTCTGCAATGCAGCCCACTCTGGGGTTTTTACGGCGTCAACTGGCGGATTGATGGCCATTTCTAGGTCCTTTCATTTCTTTAACTGATGCGACAGCAATTGTCACTATCATCCACTTCACAAGATACTCACAAAAGCAGACAGAAACACGCGAAGCTTAACACAAAAATGAACACAATAACACTGATAATGCTCACAACCTACCTCACATTTGGAGCGTTACCCGCGGCTCAGCACTCCAAACGCGAGAAACCTACCTCACATTTGGAGGGTTAGCTGTTGCACGGCGCGCCAAATTAGACAAATCTAAAAAAATACGATAAAATACTTTTCTTGTGCGCGAGTCGCGAATGCGTCTCGGGCAACATGCCGCTTTAGCTCAGTCGGTAGAGCGTCTCCCTCGTAATGAGAAGGTCGACAGTTCGATTCTGTCAAGCGGCTCTCGACTCATTCGAGCGTGTTAATACTTACGATTCGTGTTACGACTTGTGTTTTCCACGCTCGATTATTTGTATGAGTTATGCGCGAGTGGCGGAATGGTAGACGCGCAGGATTTAGGTTCCTGTGTCTTACGACGTGTGGGTTCAAGTCCCATCTCGCGCACGTTAAATCTTAAATCTACAATTCACAAACTTTCGTTAATATCAACAAGTAATATCAATAAGTAGTATCAACCATAAATATCAACATCAGGAAGCGCGTATAAATGTTAGTAGCAGTAGACATTGGCAACACGAACATAGTGCTTGGCTTTTTAAAAAATAACAAAATCGTCGACACGTATCGCATGACTACAAAATCCAACCGTACTTGTGACGAATACGGCATTATACTTATGCAATTCCTGCATTTAAGCGGCTTCAAAGCAAGCGATGTTGACGATATAATAATTGCTTCTGTTGTTCCAAAAGTTATGCACTCATTTCGTTCTAGCATAATAAAATTCTTTAATATTGACCCAATGATTGTGGGCCCTGGTGTTAAAACTGGCATGAATATTCGCATTGACGAGCCTAAATCGCTTGGTGCAGATTGCTTGGCTGATTGCGTTGGTGCGTTCAACGAGTACGGTGGGCCTGTTCTTGTTATTGACTTCGGAACTGCTACAACATACAACTACGTTGATAAAAGTGGCGCTATTACGTGCGGTCTTATTTGTACTGGTATTAGAACTGCAGCCGCAGCTTTGTGGGATAATACAGCTCAGCTTCCAGAAGTTGAGATTTCTAGACCAAAGTCCGTTCTTGCAAAATCAACTCTTACTGCCATGCAAGCTGGCTTATACTACAGTTTCTTAGGTGGTATTGAGCGCACTATTGAACAGTTTAAGAGCGAAATAAATGAGCCATTTAAGGTGATTGCCACAGGCGGATTGGGTAGTTTGTTTGAGCAGGATGTTAAATCAATCGACTATTACGATCCTAATTTGATTTTCAAAGGCATGGCAGAAATTTATAGAAGAAACTTGCGTTAGTTTTAAAACTTGCGTTAGTTTTCTATCTAACAACAAAACCTTGATTATACCCGTATTCTTTTAAGTCTTTTTGCCACAAATCTAAACCATCTTTTATAGAAATACGAGGACCTGGATCGTCTGGAAGCCACAGCTGACTGCCGTCATCTTGAGTAATTCCAGCGTCAATCATAGACTGCACATTCAAGCGAGTACGCGACTTTCTACTCCAGTCATAAGCCTGCCCAACAGTTGTACGAAAATCATTTCTGGAATACACTTCAAACGGCAAATACTGGTATCTGGTATCGACTTGATTTGCAGCATCAGCAAATACGCGGTTAAATTTCTGACCACCAAAATAAGGTATGTCAATTCCGCGAGAATCACGTATTGTTGTTCGATTTAGAAAATTCGGGTCAGCAAGAGTTACAACATCCGCAGGAAACGCTCCACCGTTAACGCGCATTCTAATACCTTGCATTTCGTGACAAACAAAATTCACAAAACGCATAGCAGCTTCCGGCTTTCTACTTAATTTCAGCACAGATAGCGCAGATCCGCCCATTTCTGCGTTACGTTTTTCGCCGTGAAGCGTTGGCACATGCGCAACCTTCCATAATCCCGCTGTACCTGGCACATTCTCCAGAAGCAGAGAAGGCATCCAAGCTCCAGCAAAAACAGAAGCAATTTTGCCGGCTCCAATACCATTTTTCCAGCGTTGCGTCCAGGTTGTAGTTCGTGTGTCAATTAAGCCTTCGTCAATCATAGACTGCCAAAACTTAGTAAACTTTTGCGTGCCATTGTCGTAGCCCAGACGCACAGTAACTGTTTTTCCATCGTGCGAAGTAATAAAAGGACGTCCACCTGCAAGCCAAATCATAGCGTTATAAAAGCTGGCATCTCCCGAATCTGCAGCAATATAAACGCCAATATCCTTCAGTTTTCTAGCAGCGTGACGGTAATCTTCCCAAGTGCGTATTTTAGTTGCGTCAACACCAGCTTGCTTAAATACGTCATCGTTATAAAACCAAGCCATAGGTCCTGAATCCATTGGAAGGCCATAGATTCGCCCACCTAGTTGCACAGAAGACCAAGTACCTGGAGTGTAGAAAGTTCTAGTCCCCTGCACTCGATCAGTAATATCCAGCAGCTGCTCGCTTACAGCGTATTGAGGTAGTGCGAAATATTCCAGCTGAGCAACGTCTGGTATTCCGTAACCATCTTGAATAGCGCTGTTTAGATTGCTGTAGCCGCTAGTGTCTTTTACAACAACACGAAGATCCGGATTAAGACGCTCAAACTCTTTTGCAATACGCTTCATGCTTGGTTCCCACGACCACACAGTGATTCGTGTTCTAGCATCCGCATTTCCACATCCGGAAGATAGCAATAAAGACAAAACACACAATATTGAAAGCACTAATTGCTTCAAACTATTGCGCGATTGCAATATTTTTGCGAATGTAAGCATGAGTTGCCGCCTACTACTATTTTGTTACCATAAGTTTTATTCTACAGTTACGGATTTGGCAAGATTTCTAGGCTTATCAACATCGTAACCCTTTAATTTTGCCATATCCATTGCGAATAACTGCAACGCAACAACGTCAACAAGCGGGCTTAAAAGAGTCGGGCATTCAGGACGCCAGAAAACAATATCCGCGTATCTTGCAGCATCCGGATCCCCTTCTTCAGCAACCGCAATAGTAAACGCTCCGCGCGCTTTAACTTCCTCAATTCCAGAAATTACTTTTGAGTGCAAAATGTCGCGTCCGCGAGAAGAAGGCACAATTACTACAACAGGCTCCCCCTCGTCAACAAGCGCGATTGGACCGTGTTTAAGCTCACCGGCTGCAAAACCTTCTGTGAAAGTATATGCGATTTCCTTAAGCTTAAGCGCTCCTTCTAACGCAACAGGGTATCCAACATGACGACCTAAGAATAGGAAAGACTTAGCTTCAAGCGTATGCTCTGCAGCTTTCATAATGGAATCTGACTGAGTGTTGAGAACATTCTGAATTTTACTTGGCATAGCTTTTAATTGCGCAACAATTTGCTGGATCTCGTCGCGATACATTGTGCCTTTTACTTGTGCCAAATAAAGACCGAGCATGTATGCTGCCACGATTTGTGCAACAAAAGCTTTAGTAGAAGCAACAGCGATTTCTGGACCAGCGTGAGTGTAGAGAACTGCGTCAGATTCGCGCGGAATGCTAGAACCTTGAGTATTGCATATTGCAAGCACACGACTTCCCTGCTCGCGCGCGTGACGCAAAGCCATAAGCGTATCCATTGTTTCGCCAGACTGCGATATTGCAACCACCAATGTTCGATGCGTCAAAATAGGGTCTCTGTAGCGAAACTCGTGAGCAAGCTCCACTTCAACCGGCACACGCACCCAGTGCTCAATCGCATATTTTGCAACCAAACCTGCGTAACTTGCCGTGCCGCAAGCAACAACAATAATTTTGTCAATCGCGCGCAACACGTCTTGGCCAATATGCACTTCGTCAAGAACAATATTTCCCTGAGCGTCAAAACGCCCGCGCAAAGTGTCTGCAACAGCGTGTGGATCTTCATGAATTTCCTTATCCATAAAGGAATCCCAGCCGCCTTTTTCTACAGCAGACGCATCCCAGTCAACCGTAAAACACGTAGGATTTTCAACAACTTTGCCGTCAAAATCAGTAAGAAGCAAACCAGCTTTGCCGCTTTCGTCAATATTTCCAATGCAAACAGCTTCATCTTGGCCAACTTCTAAAACACGATCCGTATAAGCCACAAAAGCCGCAACATCAGAACCTAAGAAATACTCGCCGTCACCAAGACCCACAACAAGCGGAGAATCGTGACGAACAGCTGCAACAATACCAGGCTGACGAACGTCCACTGCTAGAAGAGTAAAAGCACCCTTAAGCATTTTTGCAGTGCGGCGAAGAGCCGTAAATAAGTCTGCTTTACCGGTTTCTTCCACAATTTCGTTTGCGATTTTACCAAGCAGTTTTGCCGCAACTTCCGTGTCTGTTTGGGAAGAAAATTCGTATCCTTCTTCGTGAAGCTGTTCTTTTAGAACAACAGCGTTTTCAATAATTCCGTTATGAATAAGGGCGATTTTTCCGTCAACACTTGTGTGAGGATGCGCGTTTGCATCGCAAGGAGCACCGTTCGTAGCCCAACGAGTATGACCTATTGCAGCACTCGCTTCCGGCATAGGATTCACACTAATATCATCTCGTAACACAGCTAGGCGTCCTGCTTTTTTGCGCACGGCAACCTTGCTCATTCCGGGTGCCACCAGTGCCACTCCTGAAGAGTCATATCCGCGATACTCTAAACGCTCTAATCCACCTAAACAAACTTCCAAAGGTTTTGCGCAAACCTTGCCAAAACCCGCATATCCCACAATTCCACACATAATCTTCTATTATACGTCAACCTCAAGGCTTGTGCAGTACTTTCTTCGCGTCAAATCTCGCGCTTCGAAGCCTTTGCCGAAATGCTTTTCTAACATAGACTGCAAAACCATCAACACAGAAGTAATAACCAAATACCAAATACTAGCAACAAGAAGAAGCGGAATCGGCTTATAAATACGATTAGCAATAGCATTCGTAGCAAACTGAAGCTCAAGCGTAAAAGGCACAGCCAAAACCAAAGAAGTAGTCTTAAGCATACCAATAGTCTCATTACCCAAAGGCGGAACAATAATACGCATAGCCTGAGGAAGAATCACACGACGCATCATCAAAGAACGAGACATACCCAAAGCCTTAGAAGCCTCAACCTGACCAGCATCAACAGCCTCCAAACCAGCACGAACAATCTCAGACAAATACGCAGCCTCATTCAAAGACAAACCAACAACCGCAGCCGTAAGAGAAGTCATAACAACATTAGAATCAATAGAGAAAAACTCCACAGAAGTAAACGGAATACCCAAACTCAACTTAGGAACAAGAACCGCAAACATACCCCAAAAAACAAGCTGCGTATAAACAGGCGTACCCCTAAAAAACCAAATAAAGAACCAAGCACACCCACGCAAAACCGGGTTAACACTCTTACGCATCATAGCCAAACCAACGGCCAACACAATCGCAATAACCATAGCAAGCAAAGTCAAAAGAAGAGTCCAGCCAATACCAGTAAGAACATTTTCGTCAATAATATATTTCGCTACAATATTCCACTCAAATCGACGATTAGTCGCTATAGAATACAGTAAAGAGCAGGCCACTAATGCAACAATTACCCCAGCAATAATAGGACCCGGCTTTTTAACTGGAAGAATACGCTCGTCGTTGTTCTTTTTAGAAAACATATTCACAATACTACTCTAAACTCAATCAAAATCAGAAGATACCAGAAAATCACACATTCGGATTTAATTCAGGATGCTTAACCATAATATCTTCCACACCCCAAGATTTCATGATTTTTTCATAATCTCCAGTTTGTATAAGTTTTTCAATACCAGCTTTAACAGCCTGAGCAAGCTGCTTATCCCCTTTTTGCATAATAATGCCCATAAGCGCCTTGTCTTTGCTTGTTCCCAAGGCCTCAAGCTGATTATCGGTTTGCTCAATAGCAAAACTAGAAACAGGAGTGTCGGCGTACATAATATCCGCTCTACCAGCCACAACAGCAGTAGTTGCATCTGTTTGCTCTTTAAAAGCAAGAACATCTAAAGGACTATTTTTACTCGCTTTACAAAAGTCTCTAGCACTATACATTTGCGATTCGCTGGTAGTGCCTACTTGTACAGAAACTTTTCTGCCACACAAATTATTAAGACTTACCTTTGTTGGGTTTCCTTTACGAACAACAAACAGCAATCCAGCATTTGCGTACGTTACAAAATCGACGGCTTTTTCTCTTTCCTTACTTACTGTAAAACCAGAAACACCTATATCGAATTTGCTGCCAACAGAAGGCAAGATAGCATCAAAAGGAGCATTCACAATAGTAAGTTTTAAGCCCATTAATTTTGCTAAAGCTTTATTAAGATCAATTTCGTAACCGATTACAGTTCTACCATCTCTGGCATAAAATCCTGCAGGAGCATAACCAATGTTTGTTCCCATAACAAGCTCGCCTTTTTCCAACAGTTTTTTAGGAAGAAGAGAGGCGATTTTTTCATCTTTTTTAATGCTATTAATGTTGTAGCAGCGGTCAAGAAGAGGGTCACGGCCAACAGCATCGGTTGTTCCACAAGCTCCAGAAAATCCTATTAAAGTCGCAGAAACAAAAGCCGCAATATAGCGCATCCACCTAGAAGATCCTAAGAATGTCCACTTATTCTTACGATGCACATCAAGTTTTTTAACATCGCAATTCGCTTGAATCATAGAATCCCTTAACAACTATATCTACTTGAACATGCACAACTGTACCACTAATCATAAAGCAATACGGTGCTATTCTTTTGAATTTTATAAAAGATTTACTGCGGCTTTACTGCAACTTTACTGCGGCTTTTAGAAGCTTCATAAAAGCTTCGTAAAAGTTTTAAAGCACGTGATGCAAGAAATCTTTGAAACGATTAGTTTGCGGATTGTCAATAATATCAGCAGTTCCGCACTCTACAACCATTCCATCATCCATAAATACTACTTGATCTGCAACTTCACGCGCAAAACCAATTTCGTGCGTTACAACAATCATTGTCATACCATCTTTTGCAAGATTTCGCATAACATTCAAAACTTCACCAACAAGCTCAGGGTCAAGAGCAGAAGTCGGCTCATCAAATAACATAATTTCCGGCTTCATAGCAAGAGCGCGCGCAATTGCAACACGCTGCTGCTGGCCGCCAGAAAGCTCAGCAGGATAATGATTCATTCGCTCAGCCATGCCGACTCGTTTAAGCTCTTCAATTGCTAAATCGTGAGCTTCCTGCTTACTCATTCCCAACACGTGAACAGGAGCCTCCATAACATTTTCCAATGCCGTCATATGAGGGAATAAGTTAAAACGCTGGAAAACCATTCCAAGCTTCGAACGCTGCTTAGAAATCTCTTTATCGCTAAGAGCTTGAAGACATTCCTCGCCTTTATGTGTTACTTTTTTTACACCAATGCGCTCGCCATAAATGCTAATACTTCCAGCACTAAGAGTTTCAAGCTGGTTAATTAAGCGCAATAAGGTTGATTTACCCGATCCGGAAGGTCCTAAAATAACAGTTACCGTGCCAGGATTAACGGTTATATTAATATTTTTTAATACGCTAAGACTACCGAATGATTTCTGTACGTTGCTTAAGATTACTGCGGGAAGATTGCTTTCGTTATTTTTAATAGTCATATTCGCTCCCTCATTGTAATTTTCTAAAGTATTACTCATGTTATTCACCAAAATTTCGTATATGAAGCAATGCTACCACTAGGCGTTAAAGCCCAACATAGCCGCGTCGTTACGCCCTTTAACATTTTTCTGCTTAGCGTGCAAAGATTTGTCGCCGCGCTGATCCGCATCTGTGTCTAATTGCGCATGTTTTACAATATCTCGCGCTTCGAAGCCTTTGCCGAAATGCTTTTCTAACATAGACTGCAAAACCATCAACACAGAAGTAATAACCAAATACCAAATACTAGCAACAAGAAGAAGCGGAATCGGCTTATAAATACGATTAGCAATAGCATTCGTAGCAAACTGAAGCTCAAGCGTAAAAGGCACAGCCAAAACCAAAGAAGTAGTCTTAAGCATACCAATAGTCTCATTACCCAAAGGCGGAACAATAATACGCATAGCCTGAGGAAGAATCACACGACGCATCATCAAAGAACGAGACATACCCAAAGCCTTAGAAGCCTCAACCTGACCAGCATCAACAGCCTCCAAACCAGCACGAACAATCTCAGACAAATACGCAGCCTCATTCAAAGACAAACCAACAACCGCAGCCGTAAGAGAAGTCATAACAACATTAGAATCAATAGAGAAAAACTCCACAGAAGTAAACGGAATACCCAAACTCAACTTAGGAACAAGAACCGCAAACATACCCCAAAAAACAAGCTGCGTATAAACAGGCGTACCCCTAAAAAACCAAATAAAGAACCAAGCACACCCACGCAAAACCGGGTTAACACTCTTACGCATCATAGCCAAACCAACGGCCAACACAATCGCAATAACCATAGCAAGCAAAGTTAAAAGAAGAGTCCAACCAATGCCATAAAAAACGTTATTGCTAATCAAATATATGCCTACAACATCCCACTCGAAGCGAGGATTTGTAACAATTCCATATAGTAGCGAGCATGCAATTACTGCTACGATTATGCCAGCAATAATAGGACCAGGTTTTTTAACAGGCAAAATACGTTCAGCTTGAACTGTGCTAGAGCTTGAGTCAGAAAAATTAGCGTCAGAAGAGTTCGCGGTTAAAGAGTTCAACATATTCTCCATAGTTTTCGTTTATATGAATATTTATAAATTATATAAAGTAATGCAAATTTACCATTTAATGTTATAAACGGTAAATTTGCATAGAAATAAGTGAGATTAAGATGCTACTAAAGCTTATTAAAGCTTATTAAAGCTTAGGATTAACTACAGCTTCCTTAATAGCAACGTTTTCAACGCCCCACTTCTTCAAAATGTCCTTGTAAATTCCGGACTTCATAAGCTTATCAATGCCAGCCTTAACAGCCTTAAGCATTGCAGCATCGCCCTTCTTAACAGCAGCACCCATTGGCTCTGCATCCTTGCTGTTTTCAAGAATTTCAAGCTTTCCAGCGTTCTTAATAGCAGCGTAACCAGCTACTGGAGTATCTGCATACATAACGTCTGCACGACCAGAAAGAAGAGCGGTAGTTGCGTCAGTCTGCTCTTTGAAGCTCATGATTTCAAGAGGCTTATCGTTATTCGCAGCGCACTTCTTTTTAGCTTCTTCCATAATAGGCTCGCCAACTGTGCCGGTTTCCACAGTTACTTTTTTGCCGCAAAGATTCTTTGTGTCTACCTTAGTAGGATTTCCCTTACGCACTTCGAAAGACAAGCCAGCGTTTGCGTAAGTAACAAAGTCAACGGACTTCATACGTTCAGCATTAACAGTAAAACCGGAAATACCGACGTTATACTTGCTGCCGATTGCAGGAATAATAGAGTCGAATTGAGCGTGAATAATCTTAGCATTCAAGCCCATAACCTTTGCCAAAGCTTTAGAAAAATCAATTTCGTAACCGACTGGTGTTTTGCCGTCAGCAGCGAAGAATTCTGCAGGAGCATAGCTAACGTTTACACCAACAACAAGCTCGCCTGTTTTAGCTACTGCTTTTGGTACCAAAGCTGCTACTGCATCATCTTTTTGAACATTGCTTACGTCGTAGCTTCTGGCAACATCTGGATCTGCATTCTGCTTGGAATCAGCAGGACCGCAGGCGGCAATAGTGCCAATCAAAACTAAAGAAGCAACGGCAGCAATAGGTTTAATTGATTTGAACATTTTTCTTCTCCGTAAATCTAATAATTTTCAGTGATGCGTATAACTATACACGATAACCCTACTATTTTCACAACTGTTTATGCAAAATAGTGTATATACTGAAATAAACATACTGCTTATTAGCAAAATAGTTGACTTTCCGAAAAAATATGACGCATATTATTCGCAATAATGTATAATATGTGGCGTGTCGCGTTGAGATGATTATTGAGCGCGCAAATTACTTGCGACCAAAACTACTCACGAGCGCGCAAATTACGGTAACGCATAGCACGCAAAGCCTCGCGCTTATCTTGCTCCTCACGCAAAGCCTCGCGCTTATCAAATTCCTTCTTACCGCGCGCCAAAGCAATCTCAACTTTCACATAGCTTCCCTTAAAATACAGACGCAACGGAACTACAGTATATCCTTTTGCTTCAGTCTGCCTAGAAAGTTTAGCTATTTGAGCCGCATGAAGAAGCAGCTTGCGTTTACGCTTTGGCGCATGATTATTCCAAGTACCGTTCAAATACTCAGGAATATTAGCCCCCTCAAGCCACATTTCACCGCGACGATCAATATTTACAAAAGATTCCGCTAAAGAAGCTCGACCTTCGCGCAAGGACTTAACTTCCGTTCCGGTAAGAGCAAGACCAGCTTCGTAGCAATCTTCAATAGCGTAGTCATGATGAGCCTTACGATTTTGAGCTACAGTAACCGTACCATCTTGAGCAGGTTTATTTGCCATAACTCCCCTCCAATACTAAGACCACAAACAAAACTTGCCATAAGACTTCTATCTTATGGCAAGCGCACTTGAGTCTTCAAGCTTATTTTTTAAGACACGCACAAACTACTTGTACGCGTCTTATGAACTTTAATAATGCACGTACTCGTAGTCGCCTGGATTGTAAATAGTTTCGTACGCTGGGAATGTTGAGAATCCGGTGCCGCCTTCAGAAATAAGCACTGAACCATCCGCATTAACACGCTCAACAACAGCAACGTGACCATACTGCCAGTCTGCAGTCCAGTTACCAACGCGCTGGCCGCGAGCAAACACCATAACAGCACCAACGTGTGGAGTACGATTAACTAAATACCCTAATCGACGACCAGTATTCGCCCACTCGGCACCATTACCCATATACGATCCAACTGGCAAACCAAGCTGAGACCTACGCAAATAAGCCCACAATGTGCACTGACGAGCAGGATAAGCAGAACCGCCAACAGAATTGCCAGTATTATGACCGTAGCAGAACTTAGCTCCTTCAGGGCAATTGCCAGGAACAGTGTAATTCATGCCGTTAGCAGCACCATCGGAAAGCTGCATTGGAGGCAAAGAAGCATTAGTTCCAGCTCCCCTAACCTGCTGACGGTTTCCAGCGTTAGGATCAGCGCGAGCAAATGACTTGTTTGCAAGAGCGCGAGCTTGAGCGTCAATAGCAGACTTCATTGCCACAATTTCTGCAGCTTCACGAGCAGACTGAGTAGTTAAACTACTTTTTTGACTTTCAAGCTGCTTACGAATATTTTCGCCCTGATCTCGCAAATCTTGCAACGACTTCCTGCGATCGTTAGCAGCTTTAGCAGCAATCTGCGCGCTTTGAGCCTGAGTATCGGCCTGCTGCTTAAGTTTTGCGATTTCCGTTTCAATAGCAGCCAAACGCTGACGACGATTCATAGAAGTATTTAATTTAACTGCAGCATCGTTTGCAGCATTTGCCTCGCTACGAGCAACTGCAGCTTCAGACTGAAGTTTGCCAACAAACTGCTCAGTAGTTGTTGACTTCGTAACGATATTCATAACATCGGAGGCTTGAGAACCGTGGAAACTCTTACGAGCAAGTTGAGCTACAGCAGCTTTTGCATCGTCAAAATCGGCGCCAGTTTTCTTAATTTTTTCTTCCAAATCGCGCTTATCTTTTTGAGCAGACTCTAATCTTTGCTGAGTAGATTCTGCAAGACTACGCGCTTGAGCAGCCTGCTCTTCAGCCTGCTGAGCCGCACGAACCTGGCCTGGAATTTGACGCTCATTCAAATCATTAAGCTCAAGAATCTTCTTTGCCAGCTGCTTATTAACACCAGAAAGCTGACGCTTTAGATTCTCGTTCCTCTGCACTTTACGCCTGTATTCGTTCATATTAACAGCGCTAGCAGTATCAGCAGTTAATAACGAGCCAACAATGCCACTAAGCAGCATAGCAACGGAAACAACCAAGCTAACTATTATACGATTGTGCCTATTGTACACGCTACGTCGAGTTACGCTCATATTACTTCCCTTTCCACGTTACTAATGCGAATTATAGCGTTAAGTAAGGAATCACGCGAGTTTTTCTAAATTTTTTAGTTTTTTTGAATTTTTTACGCAAATAATTTAACTTACGCCTTTAAGTATCGTCTTAAAGCAATAGCAGAAGCTACTACAGAAAGCACAACAGCTCCAGCAACAAGCATTGGAACACATAACCACACAGTAGACTGCGTTATAAACGGCATCCAACGAACATTTTGCGCAAGCCAATCAGTTACAAACACTTTTACAACCAAGCTTAATGCCGCGCCCGCAAGCAAAGATCCAGCGAAGGAAGCGAAAGCACCTTCAAGAATAAACGGCATGCGAATAGTCCAGTTAGAAGCACCAACTAAACGCATAATCTCAGTTTCTTGACGGCGGCTCGCTGCAGACATACGAATTGTAGTGCCTGTAAGCATAATGGCCACAACAACCATAACTGCAGCAAGAACAATCGTAACTACTGTAGCTCTATTAAGAACACTGAAAACAGGGTCGAAAATTTGTCGCTGATCAACAACCTCTTCCACACCATCTCGCCCAGAAAGAACTTCCGAAACAACCTGGTATTTCATAGGATTAGTAAGTTTTAAGCGAAGCGAATCCTGCATATCTGCGGCGGTAAGAGTTCTACCCTGATACATTCCGTTAGGATACTGCTTTAGGAAGGTATTTTTATAAAATTCGTTACGACTTACGTAGGTAATATTTGAAACGTCGTCGCCTAATTCTTGGTGAATAACATGCTCAAGTTTTACTATTTCAGCGTTTGTTGGAGCTTTTCCAGAAGCACAGGATGGAGATTGGCTAGTTCCATCTGGGCAAAGCCATGCAACAACCTCAACCTTGTCGTACCAGTCGCCCTTAGCTTTAGTGATTTGAGCCTGCATTAACACAGAAGCACCAATAAAAAGGAAGGAAATAAAAGTTACGAGCATAACGGAAAGAATCATTGAAACGTTACGGCGTAAACTAATGCATGTTTCGGAAAAAATGAATCTTAAACGCATTACTCTGCTCCTTCAGTTTTATTAGTGTCATTATTGCTATCGTCAACACTAATGTTCTCATTATTAGTATTTGCAGCCGCAACAGATGGCTTAGGTGGAGCTGGAGGCATAGGAGGGAGCTGAGACTTACTCTCAGATTCAGAATCAGATTGTGAATGATTTTCTGCTACAGATTGCGACTCCTCGCTAGTTTCAGATTGCGATTTTTCACTCACTTCAGAATTTTCAGTAGATTCATGAGTTTCATGAGATTCAGTGGATTCAACAGTTTCTGCAGATTCAGCGGATTCTTTATTATCTTCCGAAATCTCAACTTCTGAAACATCCTCTCCAACGTTTTTATCGTTTGTAGAAACCAACCCGCGTCCCCAAGTCATTGTTGTTTCCAAAGACTGGAACACTTCACCGTAACGGCCAGTCCTTCCAGAATGAACAGACTGAGCAAGGCGCGCAATACCATCATTTTCTGCAGTGTCACTTTGAAGAGATTGCGTAACAATATCAACAGTTTCACGAGCCTGCTCCGCACGTTGAGCTTTTTTAGAAAGTCGCTTATGACGTTCCGTATTTTCAGGCTGATTGCTTGAAGCTGAAATTTCAGCCTCTTCACTATTTTTTTCAACAGACTGCTGAGCTTTAGACTTTTGTTCAACATCTGAATCCGGGAAGTAAAGAGCAGAATCGTAAGAACCTTCGCGCTCATCTCGAACAATCTTACCCTCGTGAAGCTCAACAACGCGCTTACGCATTGAGTTCACAATCTCCTCATTATGCGTAGCCATAACAATTGTTGTGCCAGTTCGGTTAATAGCATCCAAAACTTCCATAATTCCAAGAGAAGTAGTTGGATCCAAATTACCAGTAGGCTCATCTGCAAGAATAATTTGAGGATGATTTACATACGCGCGCGCAATAGCCACACGCTGAGCCTCACCACCAGAAAGCTCATGCGGATAGTTATTTTCCTTACCAGTTAAGCCAACAGTTTCTAGCACGCGAGGCACAAGCGAGCGAATAGTCGCTCTACTAGTGCCGATTACTTCCAAAGCAAAAGCAACATTTTGATAAACCGTTTTATTATTAAGCAGCTTATAATCTTGGAAAATAAAGCCAAGAGATCTGCGATACTGCGGAACCTGACGGTTAGAAAGTCTGCGCAAATCGTTACCAGCAACGTGAATTTCCCCACCATTTGCTTCTTCTTCGCGAAGCAGCAAACTAAGCAATGTGGTTTTGCCAGAGCCTGAAGCACCAACAAGAAACACAAAATCTCCGCGATCCACATGCAAAGACACATCGTCTAGTGCAGGGCGCGTACCTCTCGGATATATTTTTGACACATGATCTAATGAAATCAGCGACATTGTTTCAATCCTTCCGAAGATTATGTGTAATTATTGGTTTTTAGTTCTAGATTTAGCTTTAGTTTAAGATTATTTTTCTGCTTCTTTTTCAGCTTCTTTTTGAGCCGCAACTCGCTGCTCGTGACGCCAACGAATGCCAGCTTCAATAAAACCGTCAATATCACCGTCAAAAACAGCTTGAGTTTGTGAAGTTTCGTAGCCAGTGCGCAAATCCTTCACCATTTGGTACGGGTGAAGAACGTAGGAGCGCATCTGGTCTCCCCAGCTTGCCTTAATATCTCCAGCAAGCTCCTTCTTTTTAGCAGCTTCCTCCGCGTGCTTAAGCACAAGCAAACGCGACTGCAAAACAGCCATTGCAGCTGCGCGGTTTTGAATCTGGCTGCGCTCATCTTGCATAGAAACAACCAAGCCTGTTGGCAAATGCGTAATACGAACAGCAGAATACGTAGTATTAACACCTTGACCACCCGGGCCTGAAGCTTGGAAAGTATCCACGCGAATGTCGGAATCTGGAATATCAATATGATCCGTAGCTTCAACCAAAGGGATCACTTCCACTGCGCTAAAGCCGGTTTGACGACGTCCTTGATTGTCAAATGGCGAAATACGAACCATTCTGTGAGTGCCGCCCTCTACAGAAAGGCGACCATACGCGTACGGGGCATCCACTTGGAAAGTTGCGGATTTAATACCAGCTTCTTCCGCATAAGACGTGTCCATCATCTTAGTTTTATAGCCGTTTCGCTCAGCCCAACGCAAGTACATACGAAGAAGCATTTGAGCAAAATCAGCAGCATCCACACCGCCCGCACCAGAACGAATCGTAACAACCGCAGAACGAGCATCATATTCGCCGTCAAGAAGAGTCTGAACTTCCATATCGTCCAACTCGTGAGCAATAGAGCCAAGCTCATCTTGAGCCTCACTCATAGAATCAGCATCGCCTTCTTCTTGGCCAAGCTCAATTAAAGTCTTAGTATCCTCAATGCGCTGATCTACAGCTTGCAAACGCTTCAACTGAGACTGAGCTGCAGAAAGCTTACTCGTAACCTGCTGAGCATGCTCAGAATCATCCCAAAGCCCAGGCTCTGCAGCCTGCTTTTCTAAATCAGCAATCGTAACTTTCAACGAATCAACGTCTAAAGCCTTCACAATCGAAGCATACTTTGATTCAACATCGCGTAGCGCCTGTGCAAAATCAAATTCCGCCATTTACTTAAAGTACCTCTTTACATACCTGTTTTACGCAATTACTATTCGCAAAATACTTACAAAATCAACTATTTATAAGTCTAGCGTACGGTCAAAATTTCAGGACCATTCTCCGTAATTGCAATCGTATGCTCGCTATGAGCGCCGCGAGAACCATCAGCAGAACGAAGAGTCCAACCATCCTTAGGATCCTGGTAAATTTCGTCAGTAGTCTTTAAGAACCATGGCTCAATTGCAATAACTAAACCTGGGCGAAGCTTGTAGCCATGGTGAGCAGTGCCATCGTTAGGAACGTGAGGATCGCCGTGCATAATATGGCCAACTCCGTGACCGCCAAACTCAAGGTTTACACTGTAACCATACTCGTGAGCAACACAACCAACAGCTGCAGAAATATCACCAAGACGGTTTCCAGGCTGAGCCATGTTAATGCCAGCCTCCAGCGCTTCCTCAGTGCATTTAATTAAGCGCAAATCCTCAGGATCTGCATGCTTTCCAACCACGAAACTAATAGCGGAATCGCCAACCCAACCGTCGACGTTAATTGCCAAATCAAGAGTTAGCAAATCGCCGTCTTTAAGATTGTAATCGTATGGAACTCCGTGAAGAACAGCATCATTTACAGAAGTGCAAATGTAGTGCGCAAAAGGACCAGTTCCAAAATCAGGAGCGTAATCAACATAGCAAGAAGACGCACCTTTGCGGCTCATAATGCGTTGACGAACGAAGTCATCAATTTCAAGAAGATTTGTGCCAACTTTTGTCATTGCTTTTAAGTCTTTAAGAATACTACCGACGAAGCGACCTGCAGGTTTCATCGCTTCAATTTCAGATGGAGTTTTCAGTTCAATCATGCTTCAAGACTAACGCGCAGGCACGAAAATAGCGCAAAATATGGCGAAAATATTGCGAAAATACTAGCTAATAGTGTCGCTTAATACTTGTAAGCTAAATTCATGCCTAATAACAATGAAAATAATAATAAGGAATCGCAGAAGGAAATTTCTGCTGTAGATTTTGATCCTGCCTCTTTCTCGTCGGTTATTCGTCCACAAGACGACTTGTTCCGTTACGTAAACGGCCCTTGGATTGACACTTACACTCTTCCAGACGACCGCCCAATGTTTGGCGCTTTCCACAAGCTTGCAGAAGATGCAGAGACGCAAATTCGAGATATTTTAGAAAGCGAAGATTGCTCAGCTAAAAAGTCACAAACTTTGTACCGCAACTATTTGGATACTGCAGCTATCGAAAAAGCTGGAATTACGCCAATTAAGGGCGATCTAGACGCTGTAGATAAAGCTTGCAGCAAGGAAGATTTGGTTCGCACTCTCGGCACGCTTAACCCTTACGGCGGACCGGACGCAATGTTCTATTTTGGCGTTTACGGAGATCCTAAGGATCCTAAGACGAATATTATGCATATTGAGCAGTCGGGATTAGGCTTGCCAGACGAAGCGTACTATCGCGAAGACAATTATGCTCCAATTCGCAATGAATACGTAAAAATGGTAGCTTCTTTGCTGCGCTTAGCAGGCTACGGAGACGCAACTACTACACAAGCGCAAGCCGAGCGTTTCTTGAATGTTGAAACGCAGATTGCAAGCAAGCATTGGGATAACGTAGCAACTCGCGATTCTCAAAAAACTTATAATCCTTACGATTATGCTGATTTGGCAAAAACTCTTGAAGCGCTTAATCTCGACGCTTTCTTAGACGCTACTCAAAAAGCGTACGATACTTGCAAAGAAGCACATCAGCCAATCAACCTTCGTGAAGCTTTTAACAAAGTTGTAGTTCACGAGCCAAGCTTTATGGAAGGTTTGAATAAGATTTGGCAGGAAGCCGACTTAGAAGATTTAAAGCTTTGGGCGCGCGTGCACGTGATTTTGCGCTGGGCAAGCTTACTTAGTGAAGATTTTGCACAAGCTCGATTTGACTTCTACGGCAAGGTGCTTTCTGGTGCAACAAAGCAGCGCGACCGTTGGAAGCGCGCAGTGGGAGTTGTTGACGATTCTTGCGGCGAAGAAGTTGGGCGCGAATACGTGCGCTTGCACTTCCCTGAGTCTTCTAAAAAGTATATGCAGGAATTAGTTAACAATCTTATTAACGCTTACCGTGAGTCGATTTCGCACAGCAGCTGGCTTGGCGAGGAGACTAAAGCGAAGGCTTTGGAAAAGCTTAGCAAGTTTGAGCCGAATATTGGCTACACGAATCATTGGATTGACTATTCTGCGTTGAATATTAAGGAAGACGCTGGTTTAGTTGAAAATATGCGCGAAGTTTATCGATTTGGCTTTGGTAAGAATACTGCGAAAGCTGGAAAGCCTGTGGATCGCGAAGAATGGCAGATGACTCCGCAAACTGTGAACGCTTACTACGATCCGTTGCTTAACGTAATCGTGTTCCCAGCTGCAATTTTGCAACCACCATTCTTTAACCCGAGCGCTCCAGACGCAGCAAATTATGGCGCTATTGGTGCAGTGATTGGCCACGAAATCGGTCACGGTTTTGACGACCAAGGTTGCGAATACGACGGCGACGGCATGCTTAACAATTGGTGGACTGAAGAAGACAAAGCCAACTTTGCTGAGCGCACTAAAAAGCTTATTGAGCAATACAATGCTTTTACGCCAACGCAACTTATTGTTAAATACTCTCACTTGAAGAGCAAAGCTGAGCGAGACGCAATGCCTCACGTAAACGGCGCTTTAACAATCGGCGAAAATATTGGCGATTTAAGCGGCGTAACTATTGCGCTTAAAGCTTACGCTTTTGCTTTGCAAAAGAGCGAAGGACGAGAGATTGACGGAAGCGACGACGCGATTCGCGAAACTTTGCGTAACGCTCCTGAAGTAGACGGTTTCACTGCTTTGCAACGATTCTTCTTAAGCTACGCGTTGGTATGGCGTTCCAAAGCTCGTAACGAGATTGCTGAGCAGCTGCTTCAAATCGACCCGCACTCCCCAGCCGAATGCCGCACTAACGGAATTGCTCGAAACGTGGACTTGTTCTACGATGCTTTCAGCGTTAAAGAAGGCGACGAAATGTGGCTCGACCCTGCTGAGCGCGTGCACATTTGGTAAGTTGCGAATAAAAAGCAAATAAGTCAAAAAGTTAAAAAACTAGAAGCCTGCAGACGCTTAATAAACGTTTGCAGGCTTATTATTTACTATTTTTAGAAATCAGCCTTCGTTTTAAGAAAATCCAAGACACCACTGCAATTGCGCACAAAACCAGCACGCTTAAAATCACAGAAATAATCACAATAAATTTATATGCTGAAGCATTTTTCTTCATAGCTTTCGCCAACTTTTTATGATGCTTATGCTTCAAATGCTTCTTTTTAGCCAAAGCTTTTTTCTTCTTAGCTTCCTCATCTTTACGCTTCTGCTCTTCCTTCTTCTTTCGCTCCTCTTCAGCACGCTTTTTTTGCGCTTCGGGAGATTCTGGGCCAATCTTTCCATCCGGATAATCAACATCACCGTTATATTCCGACAGTGTCAACGCTCCAACAACACCATAAGGGCCACCCGAAGCTTCTCCGTAACCGAAAGAAATATTGCTAGGATTCAAAATCTGATACAAATGACCATTATCTTCGTTAAAACTTCCGCCGGTTGCACGCAAAGCCGACTCTTCATCTTGAATCCACAATTGCATAGAACCAGCAAGATCCACACCCCAACTTAAATTTTCACCCCACGCCTTTCGGCCAGTGTAATCAGGCTCACTAACACCATCTGGGCCAAAATGGCCAAACTGCCCATGCTGAGCGGTTTCTTGCGCGCGACGGAAAGCATCCTCTTCATTTTCAGAATCGTACTGAATATTATTAACATACGCTTCTTTAGTAAGACCTGAGCGGCTCACGTAATCTTGCAAAGGAACGCCATTAAAATACGTGCTTCGATCATCGTAAAGCCTAGATCTTGCATTTCGAATAGAAGAAAGAACGTAACGCGCTACATTACTTGACTGAATAAAAGATGCAGAAGAAGCAGAATTAGTTGTTTGAATTATTGGATTCTGATGATATTTATGATGATATTCGCGATTATACGCCTGATGATAAGCCTGATGATACGCCTGATGATACGACTTAGAATTTTCTAAAGTAAAATCAGCAAAATTTTGCGATATTGCGCACACAGTTAGGCATACAGCCGAAATAACAAGGATACTAACCCAACTTATGCGCATATTAGATTTATGCTTCGCATACTGCTGATTACTTTCCACCATAAATATCTTCTTCACTGCATTCAATATTTTCAATACGTTCGCTCAATACTACCCTGCGACGAGGAATTATTACGCATGTGCAGATAATTGCGGAGCATTTACTAAATATTTTGTTGTAGTCAAGAGATTAATTACATTGTGGATAAAACCTAGGTTTTAACCACAATAGAAAAGTTTGCTGGCAAAGTTGTTGCACAAAGTTCATAGTTGTTATTACTGCGGCATTTCCTCGTGGCTGCGAAGCTCAGAGGCAATGATGGCTCTGTATTTCGGGGCTGAAATGGCTGCAGTCCAATTTGTGAAAGGACTATGAAATATGGCACAACAACAGTCAACCGTGACTATTAGTGGATACGTAGGTGCTGAGCCTGTAAGCTTTGGGCGCAGTGAAAATTCTCCGGCTTGTTCGCTACGAATTGCGAGCACGCAATCATATTACCGTAACGACGAGCAACAATGGCATGAGCGTCCAACTACTTGGATGACTGTGAAAGCGTATAGAACTTTAGCTTCAAACGTGCTGAAAAGCGTGCATAAAGGCGATGCAATCGTTGTATATGGCAATTTGAGTACAGAAAGCTGGACGAAAGATGGAAACGATTATAATCGCGTAATTTTGGAAGCTTCTACTATTGGGCACGATCTGAATCGCGGAACTACTCAATTTACAAAAAGAAACGCTGAAACTGCTAAAAATGGGCAGACGAAAGACAGCAATCAGTCACAAAACGAAAAAATAGAACGTACTGACTCTCACTCAGACAGCACGGACGACGAATATGGAGGTGATGCTGATATCTAAAGAAAGTAAATAATACCTCGCGCACCACGATAAACAATAATGCCGCCAAGAATAGTAGTAGTAGTAGTAGTAGTAGTATTCCTGGCGGCAAATTGTAAAACAGGCCGTTACTTAAGCAAAGCGTTTACACGCTCTACAATGCGGCTTGCAGCCTCGTCAACTGGAACTGCTTCAACATTTGAGCCGTTGCGATCGCGGATTTCAATCGTGCCATTGTTCACGGTATCGCGACCCGCTACAGCAATCAGCGGCACGCCAACAAGCTCAGCATCCTTAAACTTTACGCCTGGAGAAACCTTTGGACGGTCGTCAAATATTACTTCGATTCCCTGCTTACTAAGCTCTTCAACAACTTTTTCAGCAGCGTCAAAAGCAACCTGATCCTTGCCTGTTGCAACAACATGAACTTGAGCTGGAGCAATCGCCATAGGCCATGCAAGACCAGCGTCATCGTGATGCGTTTCTGCAAGGCACGCAATCACGCGACTAACGCCAATACCGTAGCAGCCCATCCAAACTGGCACAGTCTTACCGTTTTCGTTAAGAACGCTTAAGCCCAAAGCCTTAGAATACTTTAAGCCAAGCTGGAACACTTGACCAATTTCCACGCCGCGCTCGAAGCTCAACGGACCAGAACCATCTGGGCTCATATCGCCGTCGCGAACTTGGGCCGCTTCAACAACGCCGTCAGCTTCAAAATCGCGGCCGTAAACAGCGTTATAAACGTGCTTTCCTTCTTCGTCAGCTCCCGTAATCCAGGCGCTACCCTTTGCAACGTGAGCATCCATCAAGTAGCGGACAGGATTTGCAATACCCCTACCCTCTTTGCGAGCTTGAGGACCTAATACGCTAAATCCAATGTAGCCCTTAACAAACTCAGGATGAGCCTTCAAATCATCCTCAGTTGCTTCTTCAATTTCTGCAGGAGCAAACTGAGCTTCAAGACGCTTCATATCTACTTGGCGATCCCCCGGAATACCAATCGCCACGATTTCGCGCCATGGCTCCTCATGCTCGCCACCCTCAGCATCAGCCGGGTGCTTAACAGCAATAATCAAGTTCTTCAAAGTGTCGTCTGCTTGCCATTCGCGACCATCTTTACGCGGATGCAAGTCGTTAGAAACCTTAACCAAAGCTTCAATCGTCTTAGCGTCTGGAGTTTCGAGAGCTTCTGCTGCAGGAGTTGCCGAATAATCAACATCTTGAATTTCTGGAGTGGTAAGAGCCTCAACATTCCAAGCTTTTCCGGAAGGAGCGAGCGCAAAAGTATCTTCGCCAATTGGCATTGGAGCCAAGAACTCCTCAGAATCAGAACCACCCATTGGACCGGAAACAGCGTGAACAATCACGTATTTAATACCAAGGCGGTCGAAAATTCGAGCGTAAGCAGCGCGCTCCTCAACGTAAGCAGATTTCAAACCATCTTCGTCAATCGAGAACGAATAAGCATCCTGCATAATAAACTCGCGGCCGCGAATAAGACCTGCGCGAGGACGGAACTCGTCGCGATACTTCGTTTGAATCTGGTACAAAGTAACAGGCAAATCCTTGTACGAAGAATACATATCTTTTACAAGGAGCGTGAAAACTTCTTCGTGCGTTGGAGCAAGAAGATAGTCAGCTTCATGACGATCCTTAAGGCGGAAGATATTGTCGCCATATTCTTCCCAACGGTTTGTAGCCTCGTAAGGCTCGCGCGGAAGAAGTGCCGGGAAGTGAACTTCCTGCGCACCAATACCGTTGATTTCGTCGCGAATAATCGCCTGAACCTTGTTCAAAACCTTAAGTCCAAGCGGAAGCCAAGTCCACACACCTGGGGCAGATTTACGAATATAGCCTGCGCGCTGCATAAGTTTTGCGGAAGTAACGTCCGCGTCTGCAGGATCCTCGCGCAGCGTACGAAGGAACAGCTGAGACATACGAAGTACATTGGAATTCATGCGTTCCAATCTATTTGTGCATGAGGACATAAACATTTGTTTACGCTACTAAACAAATTCACAATACGTAATTTTCAACTAAAACTCGTCATTGAATCCAAACTCATCGTTGCTAGTACTTGCAAAAATATCAAGTTCCTGCTGATTTGCGAAATCGTCTTCTATATTATTTGTTACGAAAGCAGCTGCCCCATCGCTAGCAAGCAGCTCACTCGCACGCTTTGAAGCATCGCGCAAAGATCCGTCAAGCAGCACAGCATCCGCCGAAACGCTAAAAGCGCGTTCGTTAATACCCTTTAAATAAAGACCTTTCAGATTTTCAACGCGAGAAAGCGCCACATAACCCATTCCGGGAGCGAAAGTTCTACGCAAATCCATTACCGCAGCATCAAGCGTCATACCTTGCGACTTATGAATCGTAATCCCCCACGCACAACGAAGCGGCACTTGATTTACGCTAGCAAGCACAGTTTCGCCGTCGGTCATCTCCCAAGCAGCAGGCTTAAGAGTTACAATATTGCCATTTTCAAACTCAACAATCGGCCAGCCACCTTTAGATTCAGGCGCAAAACGCAACACGCGCCCAACAGAGCCATTTACGTACTGCTTTTCCTGATCGTTTCGCAACGCCATCACAGCAGCTCCAGCCTTCAAAACTAAACGCTCCGGAGCGAGCATATTCTTCTTTAAGCGCTCAACAAGATTTTTAGGCCCGGCTTCCGTTGCCACAAACTCGTGAGACTCTGCACCAATTGCTGCAAGCTGCATATTATTTAATCCGTCTGCTTGCGCATTCGTTGGGAAAAGATGCACTGCAACTTCATCGTCTTCCGGATACTCACCAAGGCGACTAGCAAGCACTTGCTTGTCGTCGTCACTTACAAGACCGCCACGAATATCCGTTAAAACTTCAAGCAATTTGCCGTCATCCTGACGATGCTGCTCAGTTAAGTAGCACACAACAGGTTTCAAAGCATCCCATGCGAAAGATTCTGTAATATATCCTTCCGGATTTTTGCCGGCTGCAGCATACTTTTTGCGCGACTCAATAAATTCCTGGCTCGGCTCAAATACGTCGCGATTTCGCATAGAAGTGCTAACAGGCGGCAATTGGAAGAAGTCACCCGAAATAACTACTTGAAGCCCACCGAAAGGAGCGGGATTTTTGCGCACCTTCCGGCATACTTCGTCAACCATGTCAAAAAGCCACGCGTGAATCATAGAAACTTCATCCAGCACGAGCACGTCCGTGGCTTTTATGCGCTTTCCTCGCCTAGCTCTAATGGTTTTAAGAAGCGTATCCGTAAGCGCGTTTGAAACCCCAACTCCACTCCAAGAGTGAATTGTTTGACCGTTTAAGTGCGTTGCCGCAATACCGGTAGAGGCAGTTACAGCAACGCTTAAACCGTTCTTTCGCATTTCGCGAATAGCCGCGTTTAATACGTAGGTTTTACCTGCACCCGGAGCGCCGGTAATGAACGCGCTCGCGCCAGCGTTGATTATGGTTAAGGCTTCGGATTGCTTCATTGGCAGTACCTTTTATTTGCGCTACTACGTTTAATAGTCGCGCTTTGTTTAATAGTAGCGTTGTGTTTAATAGTCGCGCTTTTCTGCGGAATTTACGTCCTCTAATGCTTCTCCGCGACGCTCGTAGTCACGAAGCAAGCTCGTGCTTTCAATATGCTGCGCGCCAGCTTTTGCCTGTGCTTCGCTTGGTCCTGGAGCTGGTACGAACATCATGTCACGGTAGTAACGAAGCTCGTCAATCGACTCAATAATATCCGCGAGCGCGCGGTGACCGCCGTGTTTTGCCGGCTTATTGCGGTAAACATCCGGGTAAAGTCTGCGTGAAATTTCCTTCAGTGTGCTTACGTCGATTACGCGATAGTGCAAATTTGCCATTAAATCTGGCATGTAACGGTCGAGGAATTTTTTGTCAGAACCAACTGAGTTTCCAGCAAGATGCGCTTTTCCGCGAGCTGGCAGGAAACGCTTTACGTACTCAACAACCTGCTTTTGCGCTTCTTCTAACGGCAAACCGTTTTTATTCCACTCGTCAACAAGCCCAGAAGAAGTGTGCATATTGCGTACAAAATCGTTCATGTGAGCCACAGCAGCATCGCTCGGCTTAATCACTAGATCAATTCCGTCGTCCAAAACTTTCAAATTAAAATCAGTTGGAACTACAGATACTTCGCATAACTCGTCGTGGAAAATATCGAGTCCAGTCATCTCGCAATCAATCCAAATTAAGCGCGATTCTTCCGGCGTAAACGTAAGATCTTCCTTAGCTTCAGCCATTTTCGTTCCTTTCCTAATATTTTTTCGAACCCATCAGCCTACATCTTCGTAGAGACTACTTTGAATTGAGTTGTACGAAATACTGATTTAAGCATCTAATAAATCCTGCATAAGTTCATCTGTGTTATTAAATGATTTTCCCTCATGAGCTTCAGCTTGACGACGAGCTTCAACACTTTCACGGCTTTCACGAGTAATCAAAAAAGGCATAGCCTGATCAACAATTGACTGTCTTAAAAAGACATTAATCGCAGTCGACAAATCCATTCCCATTGAAGAAAATAATTTTTTTGCTTCCTCTTTAACTCTAGAATCTGTGCGAAAACTCACAGTTGCTTGAGACGTATTTTCAGTATATTTACTTTTGGTGCTATCGCTAACCAATATCGCAGACAATTTTATACACACTTTCTAATGATTTTTATTTTATTAAATTGCTATTGTAATACAATATACATACAACAGCAATCATAATGTTTAAACAAACAAAAAACGACGAAAAGCAGGCAAGTTGTAGATAACTTGCTTAACTTTTCGCCGTTTAATGCAAAATTACTTGCGATTTATACGCAATTTATACGCGACTTATACGCGAACTTGCGCAACTTGCGATTTAGTTGTGGAAACCGCTATAGTTTGGCGCTTCTGCAGTCATCACAATATCGTGAGGATGCGATTCGCGAAGACCAGCATCAGTAATGCGAATAAAGCGGCCGCGCTCCTGCATTTCCTTAATATTGTGCGCACCAACGTAGAACATAGACTGGTGCAAACCGCCGAGAAGCTGGTAAAGCACAGCGTTAAGTGGACCGCGATATGGAACTTCGCCTTCAACGCCTTCTGGAACCACCTTGTCTGAGCTGGTAACGTCTGCCTGGAAGTAGCGATCCTTCGAATAAGACTTCTTACCACGAGGAGCCATTGCGCCAAGCGAGCCCATGCCGCGGTAAAGCTTGTACTGCTTGCCGTGAAGAAGAACCTTTTCGCCTGGAGCTTCCTCGCAGCCAGCCAAAGTACCGCCGAGCATAACTGTGTCCGCGCCTGCAACCAAAGCCTTAGCAATATCGCCAGAATAGTGAATACCACCGTCTGCAATACATGGAATACCAGCAGCCTTGCAAGCCTGAGCTGCGTCGTAAACTGCAGTAAGCTGAGGCACACCAACGCCTGCAACAACACGCGTTGTGCAAATAGAGCCTGGACCTACGCCAACCTTTACAGCGTCAACGCCAGCGTCAATCATAGCTTGTGCGCCTTGGCGAGTTGCAATATTTCCGCCAATAACCTGCACACCATCGAAAGCTTTATCTGCTTTAATTCTGCGAATCATGTCGAGAGCCAAACGAGCCTCGCCGTTTGCGGTATCAACCACAAGCACGTCAACTCCAGCTTCCATAAGAGCGCACGCACGCTGCCAAGCATCACCAAGGAAACCAATGCCAGCAGCCACGCGCAAGCGACCCTGATCATCCTTAGTAGCATCCGGATACTGTTCAGTCTTCACAAAGTCCTTAACAGTAATCAAGCCTGTAAGCTTACCTTCGGCATCAACCAAAGGCAACTTTTCAATCTTGTTATCCGCAAGCAAGCGGTGAGCATCATCCTTAGAAATATCAGAAGGACCAGTGACGAGATTTTCACGCGTCATCACGTCCTTAACTTTCAAGCGATCGTAGTCTTCGGAAGCAATGAAACGCATATCGCGGTTGGTAATAATACCAACTAAACGATTTTCGCTATCTACTACCGGCAAGCCTGAAATATGGAAACGCCCGCACAATTTATCTAAATCGGCGAGCGTAGCATCTGGGTGAACAGTAAGCGGATCGGTAATCATACCCGACTCGCTGCGCTTAACAATATCAACCTGCGCAGCCTGATCATCAATAGAAAGATTGCGGTGAAGTACGCCAATGCCACCATTACGCGCCATAGCAATAGCCATATCGGACTCGGTAACAGTATCCATAGCTGCCGAAATAGTCGGTACTTTCATGGTAATTTCGCGAGTCAGACGAGTGGAAGTGTCCACTTCGGACGGAATAACATCAGTTTCGTTTGGAAGCAAAAGGACGTCGTCATAAGCGAGACCGAGCTTCTCGAAAATTGGTGGAACAGGAGAATACACGGATTCCGTGTTAATATCAGTTGTAGCCATAGGCTTACTATACGTTTTTGCTATGACGTTTGTCGAAACGCACCACAAAACGCTACGAATTGCGAAGCTCGGGCAGGCGGCGACGCAAGTACGGCATCATTGTGAGCACAGTAAGCAACGCAGCAGCAAGAATCATTCCGACAAGCACATACACAGCTTTAAAGAACAGAATCATAATAGAGCCAAACGCAATCAGCGCCGCCCATCCCCACAAAATCAGCACAGCACCTTGCACAGAATGCCCGATGCGCAACATGCGATGATGCAAGTGCATGCGATCTGGATGCATTGGCGACTGACCTTTAGCAACACGCCGCGTAATCGCCAAACACATGTCGAGAACCGGCAGGAACAGCACCAAAATAGGCAGCAAAATCGGCATAAATACAGGCAAATAAATACTCGTGTGAACGGCAGAAGGATCCAAATGTCCGGTCATAATAATTGACGCGCAAGTAATTAAATAGCCGATTAGCATGGAGCCGGAATCGCCCATAAAAAGTTTCGCAGGATGCCAGTTGTGCATAATAAAACCGACGCACATTCCTACCATTGCAACGTCAATAAGTGTTGCCATTGATGCGTAGGATGGCGACGTGCGCGCAAGAATGTATGAGTATGTTGCGAAGGCAATTCCGCCGATTGCGACGATTCCGGAAGCCAAGCCGTCTAATCCGTCTACAAAATTTACTGCGTTAATTGAGGCCACAATAAGTATTGCAGTTATTGCGATTGATACGCTTGGAGATGCCGTTACGAGGGAGCCAAGCGGCAAAGTTACGATTTGCAACCCTCCCCACGCAACGAACACGGCTATAAGCAGCTGACCGGCAAGTTTAAGCATCCAGTCTAAATCCCAAATGTCGTCACATACCCCAAGCAGGCATATCATGACTGCTCCGGCGAGCACCACCCACGGCTGGTGAGTTCCAGCAAAAAGCCCGGAAATAAAGGGCATTGAGCTTGCGAATGCCATGGCGACTGCGAAACCAAAAAGCATACCCACCCCGCCCATGCGAGGAGTCGGAATCGTATGCACGTCGCGCGCGCGAACTTTGCCGACAGCTCCCATGCGGATCGCAAGATGGCGCACAAGCGGCGTAATCAGCCACGTTGCTCCGCCTGCAATTGCTGCAATAAATAGGTAAACCCTCATCGGCTATGTCTTTCTGCTATTTTGATACTCGCGCACATCTTTTTCGCGCGTGCTTTCACGCTTTCTTATTTGATTGTAACGATTCGGCAGTATAGCAAAATTAGTAAATACTTTCGCTACTTTCGCAATTTTTGTTACTTTCGCAATTTTCGCTACTTTCGCAAAGCCTCACGAATTTCGCGCTCCGAAATCACACCTTCGCGCAAAATCACAATACCGTCTTCGTCGTTTGAATCCGCGCCAACTACTGTGCTTGCCACATGCGAGCGAGTTGGACCTGCATTCAAATACAGCGGAATTTCGTTACCGAAAGCCGCAAACGCTTCTTCCACACTGTCTGCACTTTCGTTACCACTGCGATTCGCACTAGAAGCAGCCAAAGGGCCGGTAACTCGCAAAATTTGCATTAATTCCGGGCAATCCGGCACTCGCACGCCTTGAGTTGCTTCAGCTTGGATTTTGTTTTGCTCACTGCTCTCATTCGTTTTGCACAACGTTGCAAGATTTGAAGCAACCGAGCCTTTCTTCGCGCGCGCAATCGGAGAATATCCGCCCGGAAGGAACTTTTTTCCTAAAATATCCAGCGGAGAAGGCAAATATAGACCAAGTTTTTCTAAATCTTCCACTCCGCTCATTAAAATTTGTAGCGCCTTCGTGCGCGGCCTGCGCTTAAGCTCGTAAATTTTGGCAACCGCGGCTTCATTGAACGGATCGCAAGCAACTCCATACACAGTGTCAGTTGGCACTACGATTACGCCGCCTTCGTTAATGATTTGCGCTGCCATTTGCAGGGATTCTTCGTTGATATTGCAAATTTTACTCATTTTTAGCCTCTTTTTTGCATACTACAAATCTTGCTCTGTTTGTTAAGTCGTTTTTGACTTTTGCGCGGATAAATCCTATGTTTTTTGCATAATCTGCAAGCGCATCTCCTTGCGAAATATCGTGCTCCATCACCATCGCTCCCCCACAGCGAAGCAGCTCAAAAGCCACGTGCATAATCTGTTCCGGAATAACTAAGCCGTCCGCAGAACCGCCGTACAACGCAAGCGGAGGATCATATTCTCGCACTTCAATCTGTTCCGGCACTTGATTTTCTGGCACGTATGGAGGATTCGTAATTACTAAGTCTACTTTGCCGCAAATTGCGTGAAGTTCAGGAGTTAAATCCGAAATATGCGCTTTTGTTGCGTCTGCAAGAACAGCATGGTATCGACTGGAAATCTGCATATTTTCGTAATTCTTTGCAGTTTCTTCAAAATTTTTTCGCAAATATTGAAAAGCTTCAGGAGATTTTTCTACAGCCCACACTTGCGCGTCTGCAACTTCCGTTGCAATCGACAATCCGATCGCTCCCGAACCTGCACATAAATCGACTACCGTAGGCTTGCTAATACCAGATTCGCGCAACCAATCCAAGCCAGCATCAACAACAATTTCCGTTTCGGGCCGCGGCACAAAAACGCCTTTGCCAACTTGCAAATCTAAGTAGCGAAAAGGCGCGCGGCCAACAATGTGCTGCAACGGCTCGCGAGAAGCACGCCTAGCTACAAACTCGCTATATTTTCTAGCATAATCGGGCGAAAAATCGGTTAAATCGCCAAGTATTAGCGCCTTGTTCAGCTCAGCTAAGCTTACGCCGCAAGCTTTAGCCAGCAGCAAACGCGCGTCGTATTCTGCAGACTCCACGCCTGCTTCACGAAGACGCGCAATAGCATTTTGCAAAAGTTCGCGCATTTTAAGAACCGTTTAGAAATTTTACTTAGTTTACTTAAGTTACTTACTTAACGTACTGACTTAACTTACTTAACTTAATCGGCTACTTACTTGGCTTGCGCTAAGCGGTCTGCTTCATCCGCCTGAATATCACTGTCGATAACAGGCTGCAAGTCGCCGTCAAGAACCTGGTCAAGATTGTAAGCTTTGTAGTTCGTGCGATGATCCACAATACGATTTTCTGGGAAGTTGTACGTGCGGATTCGCTCGGAACGATCCAACGAGCGCACCTGCGAGTGGCGCATATCCGCCGCCTCAGCTGCCTCCTGCTCGTGCTTCATGGCAAGCAAACGCGACTTTAACACTCGAAGAGCTGCCGCACGGTTTTGAATCTGCGACTTTTCGTCTTGCATGCTCACCACAATGCCGGTTGGAATATGCGTCATGCGAACCGCGGAATAAGTAGTGTTAACGGACTGTCCGCCAGGGCCGGAGCTCATGAAAATGTCGATTTTTAAGTCTTTTGGATCGATTTCGATTTCGTCGTCATCTTCGTCTGCTTCTGGGAACACGATTACGCCGGCTGCGGAAGTCTGTATGCGCCCCTGCGATTCCGTAACTGGGATTCGCTGCACGCGATGCACGCCACCCTCGTACTTCATGCTGGCCCACACGCCATCTTCTGGAGCAGGCGTGCCTTTTGCGCGAATCGCAAGCTGAACGTCTTTTACGCCGCCAAGTTCCGTTGAATTTTCGCTTTGAATTACGGTAGTCCAGCCGCGCTTTTCCGCGTAACGCATGTACATACGCAATAAATCGCCAGCAAACAGAGCCGCTTCTTCGCCGCCAGTGCCAGCTTTAATTTCCATAATCATATCGCGCGCATCATCCGGATCCCTAGGAATTAGCGCCGTGCGAAGTTTTTCTTTTGCTGCTGGAAGCTGCTCTTCTAAGCGCTTAGCTTCTTCAGCAAAATCTGGATCGTCGCCTGCCATTTCGTTTGCGGCTTCAAAGTCGTCGCAAAGCTGCTTGTAGTTGAGGTAAGCGTTTACGATTGAACCGAGTTCTGCGTGCCTGCGGCCGAGTTTTCGAATAGCGTCCGGGTTTGACGCAACTTCCGGGCTTCCCATGCGACTTTCAATATCGCGGTATTCTTCTAACGCGGTAACTGCTGCCGGGAATTGTTCATCTACTGACTCAGCCATCATATTCCTTAAGTTAAAAATATTTAATTTAGCACATAAAACGCCAGCCCCGATTCCGCGAGTTACACGAAAGCAGGGCTGGCGTCACAAAAGCTACTTAGTCTTCTTACCGTAGCGCTTCTCGAAGCGAGCCACGCGGCCGCCGGTGTCGAGAATCTTCTGCTTGCCGGTATAGAATGGGTGGCACTTTGAGCACACGTCAACCGTCATATGATCGCCATCAGCGGTGGAACGAGTTACAAAAGTGTCTCCGCAAGAGCAGGTAACCTGCACTGCGTGATAGTCGGGATGAATACCCTGCTTCATAATGTCTCCTATGGAATTCGGGCGACCCGGGTCGCAAAGCCCCAATAGCTAAGCGTGAACCGGAACCTTCGTTATTCTAGTCACCACCCTCGACTCGATTAGTTATTCTTACCGTCTTCGCGCTTTCTCCTATGCTTTGCAGCGAGACCAGCCAAACCAACAGACGCTAACAGGCTGGCAAGTATTGCAGATTGCGCAACATTACTACCAGTTTTAGCGAGCACAGGCTTTGACTCTGGCTCTGGTTGTGGCTCTTCTGGCTCAGGCTGCTCAACCTCAGGCTCTATAACTTGAGCTTCAGGAATCACAGAATGCGCAAAATCTGGCACAAACGGAATCTCAGGCGTTGGAACAGGCGCTGGAACTGGCTGCTCCGGCTGTGGCTCCGGAGTTGGCGTTGGATTAACATCATTCGATGCTGGAAGCACCTCAATATCAACCGTCACCTTAGCTTTGCGACCATACTTATCTACACTCGTGAAGGTAAGTTCAACAACCTTCTTACCATCAACAATCTTAGGCGTACCAGAAATTGTGCAAGTAGTGCCTTCGCAAGAATAAGAAATTCCAAGCTGTTTCAAACTACTACTACTAGACAACGCATTAACAGTAAACGGCTTACCATCCACCGAAACGGTTGCGTTTGTATCAGTTGTTCCATCATCTTTAAGAACTCCCTTAGTTAAGTTTGCAAGCGTAAACGTTGCAGGAACACCCTCAACCGCCTTGCCGCTAAACTTAAACTCCACAGGATCCATCTGCTCGAAGTTTGCAGTAATAGTGGTTTCGCGCGTTGGCTGTGGCTCTGGTAGCGAAATCTCTGGATTTACTCCAGCTTTGCGCAAAAGCTGCTTCAAAGCTTCCAAGCTAGACTTCTTGGAGCTGCGAATTATCTTTGCAACAGATGGCTTATCTGCTTCATCAGCAAGCTCAGCGAGCACTTCTCGCTGTTCATCAAGAACATAACTATCAATTTCGTTCTCAAGATTAGCAAATGTTAAGTCTATTCCTGCATTCTCTAGCTTCGTACGCAAAGCGGTTAAGGAATCATTAGATTTACTAATTTCTTCAGCAAGTTCTTCCTTTCCAGCTTCTTTAGCAATTTTTGCAAGGTTATCTCTTTGAAGATTCTTTTCAACAATGCTATCAACATCAATCTTCGCTTCACTTAGCAAATTCTTCAACGCTTCTATTGAAGAATGGCGAGAATCACGAATCAATTTAGCTACGTAAGATTTGCCATCCATTTCTGCAATCTTAGCTAATTCTTCACGCTTAGCATTGTAGACTTGCGCAGCATGTTGCTTTTGCGCATCGTTCAGCAGATTTTGCAAAGCAGAAAGCGTAGAGTTACGCGAATCACTGATCAGCTTTGCAACATAGTGCATTCCGTCAATCTTAGCCAAACGAGCCAAAGCTTCGCGTTCTTCTTCTGTAGCCTTGCGCTTATCTGCTGGAACTGCTGGAGTCTCATTCGTAATAGAAGTCCAATTCTTGAACACGTAGCCCTTATCTGCAAGCACATCTGGAACCTGCATAAGGAAACCATTAGCGTCATTTCGCACCCAATATACTGAAACTGGCTTGTCTCCAGCATTTTCAAGAGGCGATTTTTGCAAACTTCCGCCCTTACCGGCTACGTACGTCACCTTCGTGTAGTTCTTTTCTACAAACTTGGCTGCAGCAGTGCCCTCAGCTGGCAAATCGTTATCTGCAATAACTTTAGGCAAAACGTACACGCGCACAGGCAACTTAGTTGTAACAGTTTTTTGCTTTCCTGTAGTCTTATCTTTTTCATCAGTAGGCTTAGTTACATTCACCATAATTGTTGAAATTCCAGGCTTTGAAACATCAACCTTAGCATTCTCATCTACAGATACACTCACTCTAGGGTCAGTGTTATGTATGAGCTTATTAATGTTTGGAATACCCTCACCAACGCCAATAACTGTTTCTGGAATCTTCACATCGTCAACGCCATTTTGCTCAGCAACGAAGATGCGCGGCTTGCTAATATCCCAATTGTCATGTAATAATATATTCGACTTATCGCCGCTTGCATTATACATTTGCCACTTTGTAAAACCAGAAAGTTTAGCAGCAGTGTCGCTTGCAACTTTTTGAGCAAACTTAATGTTATCTTCTTTATCTTTTCCGTGACGAATATACAGCAGTTTTGGCTTATACGAACCGTCAGCCCACGTTCTACCAAATCCTGGAAGGAATATGGTTGCAACGTAACCGTCTGGAATCTCGTCTTGCTGGGAAGCGTCGATGACGTTTTCTACGCGCTTATAAACCGCTTGATACGTAGTGTTAGCTTCATATTTATTTGTCGATATGCTTGAGCTTTGCACAATTTCGTTTGGCTCAACTTTATCTATAGTAAGAGGCTTAGCATTATTACTATTTTCTGTAAAGCTAGCAAGCTTCTTCCAACCAACGAACTCGTAATGGTAGCCATCAGCGTCATAATCCTTGCCAATAGCCTGCGGAGCTTTTACGCCAGACGTCTTGTTCGTATGTGCGTAGAACAAGGTTCGAGAACCACTAGCCATAGTTCCATAACTATTATTCGTAATGAAGTTAACCTTCTTATACTCACTAGCTATTTTGTCATGCTCAGATTGATCATCTTTAGTTGGATTAGCGCCAAGATCCTTTACATTTTCACCGTAAATCAAGTCGTGCATTACTTTAAGCTTGCCAACAGTCTTATAGTCAACAGGCTTTTCCACGTCTTTATACTTAACACTAACTATTAACGGAACAGTGTAAACGCCAGCTTTATCAACAGTCGGAGCAGTAGATGCATACTCAACTGTTACACTATCTACATTTGGATTCTTATGCTCACCATCAAAATCAGCATAATTCTTAATGTAATCTTTTGGATCTGGAAGAGTCGTTTTATCTCCACGAATTGCAAGCAAAGTATTACTCTCAACTTCTGGAGTAGATAAAGGCTCCTGATCTGCCACGAACTCTTGGAATGATTCGTTAACAATCCACTTGCCTTTAGATTCAGCAACATTTGGAATAGCATCAACTGGCTTACCATCATTACGCATGCTGCTTCGAGACCAAGTTCCCTTAGCACCAGTTAGCTGATTATTAAGCCAGTCTAATGCATTACTTCCGTCTTTTGTAATCTTTTCAAGATCAGTGCCCTTCTTTACGTAGAACACCTTAGGGCCACTTGTTTTGTCATCCCACAATCTACCTGGAGCAGGCTTGAAGATTGCAACTACAGCATCCTTAGGAACTTCACCACCGTCAGACGAATTGGAGAAGTAGTCAATCTTCTTGTAAACAGCGTGGTAAGTTACACCGTCTTGCAAATTCGCATCCGAGTAGCGGTCGCTTGAATTTATGTCAAACTTCTGCTCTGGATTCGGATTCTCAACAGTCGGCTCTACAACCCTAGTCGCCCAGCCCTTAAACACATAGTGGTATTTATCTTTACCATGATCCATGCCGAAAGCTTGCGGCACGCGGATTCTAACATCCTTACCTTTATAAACGTACGCAGTAAGCGTAGTTGTTCCGCCAGCAGGATGAGTAGTGTCAGTCGTATCGTGACCAATAATAGTGCCTTCATCATTCTTGCCGGTAAAGGTAATTGGAACGTAGTCCTTAGCATTATTGCTGCCGTAGTCGCTTTTGCTGAACTTATCCCAATCGCTTGCGTACACCAAATCTGGAAGCACTCGGTACAGCACTTCAGCTTCAGCTGGCTTTTCGCCGCCAAGCTTCACTTGCACTTTAATCTTGTGCAAGCCCGGAGTGCTGTCAAACTTTTCGCCAGGCGCAAAGCTGAACGTAGCACCATCTGGATAATCACCAGCATTCGTTATAAGCCTCTTAGCAGACTCTCCACTTGTAGTACTAATCTGTTCAGTTGGCGTAAGCACTTGCGGAGCTGCGGCAACAGGAGCTTTTAGCTTGAAGTTAGCGGTGTAAATTACTTCAGGACCGTTCTGCTCTTCGGAGCGAATCGGCAAGCGCTCTAAGCCGGTAGCATACTTAATCTCCGTAGAGCCAGGGGCATACGAACCGATTTGCGAAGTCCATTTTACAAACTCAAATCCAGGCTTCGCTTTTACTGTTGGAAGCGGCATCTGATATGCCTTCGTGCCCTTAATTGCGTCGTACACAAGAGCAGAACCGTCAGCTACATTGTTTCCTTGCCAGTCAACAACGCTACCCATAGAGCCTTGGCCATCAGCCACTTTGAACACGTAGCGCGTGTAGTGATCCGGGCGATACGGAGGCTTCTCAGCATTAGGATTCTCAGCATTAGGATTCTCAGCAATATACTTGCGCTTAAGCACGCGAACGTCTTTATATTTGAAGGTGATTGTTTTTTCGCCAATCTGCTTGCCATCTTCGTCAGTAGCGTATTCAATATTCTGCTGCGTAGTTTCCGGCATAAAGCCTTCAATCGGCTTGTAGAACGCTACGTCGTACTTTCGATTTACAGAGCTAACTTCGCTTTCTGGAAGAAGATCCTTTTCTTTTCCGTCCTTACCAATAGTTACGTAACGAACCTTATACTTGCGCGTATTGTACGTTTGGTAAATAAACTCGCCAGTATTCTGGTTCTCAATGCTCGAGGCTTCAAAGCTTGTGAAATGCTTATCTGGGAAGTGCGTTTCGTCACTGTAGACTGCTTCCGCATTGTAGCGCAAATGCTCGCGCAAGCCGGAAACTGTTTGCTCGGAAACATGATCTACAAGATCAGCTTCTGTATGATTATTTTTAGCATTATTATACTGCTTAAACGTTACGCCTGGCTTTAAGAATATGTGCTTAAAAGTACCGTTGTAGCGAGTATCCTCAACCCACACTGCTTTAAGCGTTATATCTTCTACTATCTTGTTGCCAAAAGCGTACGGAGTATTAGCAGCTACTACCTGATCGCCCTTTTTAGCAAGCTCCCAGCCATAGAAGTCGTAGCCCTTGCGCGTTGGAATACTAATTTTCTTTTCGTCGAGCGAATCATAACGATTAACTGTCCTCGTTTCCTTTACGTCAGTATTAGGCTTCTCTTTACCGTCATTGCCGATTTGATTCATATTGTAATCAAGCGTTACAGTGTGCTGAATATTAGTTGGAAGACCCCACGCAGCGTAAAGCTTAATGCCATTGACTGGCATTGTAATATCTTTGTTTTCGCCATTTATAAACTGAGTGCCAGCCTGATCAACAGCCCAGCCTTTAAACACGTAGTCTTTTGGCAAATTACTAGGGCGAACAATGGAGTACTTAGTACCATTAAGCGTGAAAGTATACTTGCCGTCGAACTGAGTTGCGGTGTTATTACCACCGTCCTTAGTTACAGAAGCATCGTAAGACTTAACGCTGCCTCCGTCGTAGTATAGCTTTTCGTCGTCGCCCGTCAATTTAGCGTTGCCGCGCTTAGTCAAGCTATACTCGAACGGCAGTTCTTCTGTAGCAGCGACATTATCTTTTGTTATAGCATTGCCGTCCGCATTATAAAACTGCACAGCGTACGACTGGCGCTTGTACTCGAGAGTTGCTATTTTATCAGAATCAAATTCTCTACAACCACTCTTATCACCAAAATTAAGCTTTTTTTCAAAACCAGCAACGTATTTACGGAACTCAAGATGATACTTCTTTTTAAACTCGTAATATTTCTTATATGCTGGATCAGTTTTAAGTCTTCTAGCAATCTCATCATTTAACTTTTTAAGAGCAAGTCCTCCATATTCATCGTTTTCGTCATAAGAATAATCAGGGACATGAAAATCTTCATCACCTCCTTCTTCTGGAACATCGTCTGGAGCGTCTTCACCTGTTACTTCTTCATAAAGCTCATGTACTTTGCCATAGAAGTCATCAAAATCGAGATCTTCATCAGCCTTAACACCATCTTTACGACTAATGTTTTTACTTGTAATATCAGTTATTTTTGACTCAAATCCTGCAATAGAAGGCGGAGTAAAGGTATAATCACTACTAAGCGTGTCATCCTTACTATAGGAGTCAGTAGAAAGCTCATACTTAATATTTTCGCCAGTATCTTTATTTTTTGCAGATGCAATACTCTGTTTTTTGACGATTACCTGTACAACACCAACATCACCTTTATCATAGGAATCAAGAATAAGTAGGCGCTGATTATCTTTTACAGTATACTTTTGCGCACTAGCATCTGAAGGTTTGTCACTAATCTGCGGAGCCTTGCCATCTTTATACATCCAATGGAATTTTGGATCAACAAATTCTTCTTTCGTTAAACGAAATGGAGGAGTATCACGATATGTACCATAAGTATCTCCATTAACATTTCCACCAATCAAAAAACCTAATGAAGAAATGTTACCATTATCCATAAAGTCTACTTCATCTGAATTAGGCCAAACATCAGTAAGACTCTGCCCGTAACGAACCTTTACACGGTAACCATCATGATCAACTTTGCTAGTTACTTTATTAAAACTATTACCATACGTGTAAGTAGATTCGTTGTCTAACTTGCTCGAACAATCACCGCCGCCAGCGTAGCAGTAGCTAATCGTCTCACCTTTGCTGTTCTTTTTATGTATAACAGCATTCTTACCGCCCATACCATTATTACTGTTCTTAGGAGCAGCAAAAATAAGCTCGTACTCTTTGCGATCGTAAACTAAGTTAAGAGTGTTGTTTAAGTCGTCCGCGCAAAGCTGCGATTTACTACGTTTGCCTAAATCTGGGCGACCCGGCACAAAATCATGTTGCTCACTGTTAAGTTCTTTAGTAAGCTCCTTATTCACATGGAAGTAGCGCGTGAATTTATCTTTATAAACTCTTTCGCCCTTAGCATTTACAGTATAATTGTTCGGATCGTCAGGATCGTCAGTATTGTACCCGTCTAAGTTTGTTACATGCGTATCGTTCATCCAGTTGAACTTTGAAATTAAGCCGTCTTTGTATTTATTCGCTTTTGTACCCTGCAGCTCTTCTCTAGTTAAGCCAAGCTCTGGGTTCTTTACATAATCAGTTTCGCTTGCGCCATTAAGCTTACTAGCATCATCAACAACGCCAGCGTCATTCATCTTATCAAGCGCAACGTCGCTATCAGTCTTCACATTCTTGCGCTCAACAAGACCAACAAAGTCGTAATTTGCAAGCGAATTCGGATGCTCTTTATCAACCAAATCCGCCTTTTGCACCCACACGTTCACACGGTAGCTAGTGGCAGCGTTAGCTGACCAAGCTGCGCGGAATTGCACATTGTGATCCGGCATCTTGTAGTTAGTACTAGTTCCTTTAATTAGTGGACCACTAGAACTACTATCTCCAGGTTTTACTACCTGCCATCCAAGGAACGTATGACCACGATACGTAGGTTCTGGAACTGGAGGCACTTTCTGGTCATAATACACTTTTTGAGCAGTAACATCCGTGCCGCCAGCAGAATCGTAAGTAACTTCATAGGCCTTACGGTAGTAGCGAAGGTTCAAAACAAGCTTGTCTTTTTCATCTTCAGAATCCGAAAGCGGCGAACTAATAAGATTATGTTCCGGTTCGTAACCTGGAATATACGTTGAAACAGCTGTTACATCCGAGCCAACTGTGCCCGTAATCTCCGTAACGTGTATAACTTCTTTAGTTGTTGTAACTTTGCCATTCTTTTCTTTAATTTTATGTTCTACAACAATAGGCTTGCCAATATTAGGCGCTTCTTTAAACTCGTTCTTATTGTCAATTTGCTGCACCAAGTGACGCACATAGTACTTAGCTGTTTTAGGAGCGTAGTTTATGTTCAGCTCGCCGTAGTACTGAATGCCATCGTCCGAACCTGACTGCGTAGACGATGGATTCTGCGAAGATTGAGCACTGTTGTTGCCACCAACAGCCGGCCTTTTCTTCACAGCGTAATCAGTAATCAGCTTCTTGCTTAAACGCAAGTAGCGAACAGCATCAGCATCTGTACCGTCGTCAATAACAAACTTGCTTTTATCTCCCTCACCTTTTTTAACGTAGTACTGGTAATCACCAGAATGATATACGGACGGGCGGTATCCAGCAGACTTTGGAAGCTCAATGTATTCGTAACTATTAACATCGTCAAGCTTATTCAACTTTTCAACGTCAATCGTAAGCTCGTACGGCTGCACAAGCTGCTTATTCGCAGCGCCGCCAATCGTGTAGCGAATTTGCAAATTGTACGTGACTTCCGGCTTTTTGTCGGTTTGTACCTGTGTGTTGGCTTGCTCTTGGGTTTTCGCCTCTGGATTATCTGTATTCGGCTTAATTACCTGGCTATTTGGATCAGTTGCTGTATTAGTTGTGCCAGCGTTTGGAGTGCCAGTGGTCGGTGTGCCAGCGGCAGGTGTAGACGTTGAAGCAGGTGAAGACGTTGGATTATTGCTCGGCGTAGAAGCAGACCGAGGCTCTGAAGGTGTTGAGCCAGGAGCTGAAGGCGTAGCGCTTTTATCTTCGCCTGTGGCGTCTGTAGTTGCACCTTCTGCACTGCTTTGCGAACCTTGTGCATTGGTTTGCGAACCTTGAGCAGAGCCTTGCACAGAGCCTTGCGAACCTTGCCCTTGTGTATTGCCTTGTGCAGTTGTATCTACACTTGAGCTCGCTGCAGTTCCAGCACCAGCGTTAGATGCTGTACTTGTTGAAGTTACAGGAGTAGACGGTGTAACTGTATTAGCTGCAGGGGTACCAGACGGTGCAGGTGCATTATTTGCAGGAGCCGCAGTCGTAAATGCAGGCGCATTATTTGCAGAAGATGCAGCAGGAGATGCAGGCGCGCTTGTTGTTGTAGTAGGTACACTACTCCCGCTATTATCACCACCGTTATTCTCAGCAGACCTAGGCTTACGCACTTTTGGTGTATTTACATTACTTACTGTATGCGCATTTTCTGGCTGCTCAGATGCAGTCTGCGCATTTTCAGCTGAATTAACCTCTGCAGGCTTAACGCCACCAGCATTTGTTTCCGGCTTATTTGCTTCTGCCGGCTTCGTTGTAACTTGTTTCGCAGTAGGAGTAGATTCTGGCTTTACTTCTGCCGTATTCTTTTCATCTTGTTTTGCAGTTGGCGCTGATTCTGGCTTTGTAGTCGGCTGCACAGGTTGATTCACTGCAGGAGTATCAACTGGCTTTACTTCTGACTGCTTAACTTTCGCAGTCTCAGAGGACTGAGCACCAGCTGGCGGATTAGCCGATTCAGTAGCACTTGCTGTATTTTCTGAAGAATTAACATTTGCCTTTGAGTCGGAAGTTGTATTTTTAATTTCAGACGTCTTTGTAGGCGTAGCAGACTTATCGCCATTAAAATCCTCAGAAGAAATTGCAGGCTGCGTATTCTGAACGTTCTCAACATTTTCACGCTGCTTTTGCGCTTCAATCGCACGCCGCGCAATTTCCACAAAAGCCTTAGTCTGCCTGCTTTCTCTTCTAGCTCCCACACCCCAACGAAGCATGTTAAGCTCTTGCGATCGCAAATTACCCTTGCCGGCTTTACTAACAACATTTGCACTATCAACAATATTTTGCTGGTTGATTTGCAATGCAGAAGCGGCAGCGGACGGAAGCATCATGGCTAAAGTCGAAGCAACAGCAACGCCAGCAACACCGCGATTGAAACGAGCAGGCTTTACTGCCGTAGCCTTTAGCGACGTAGTCTTTTTGGCGTTCACAGCTTTTTTAGCATTAGGATTTTTATTAGCTTTCTCAGCCTTATGAAGCGCTTTTTTAACTGATACACCACGCAAATCCTTGCTAGCAGCCATTACTTCTCCTTAATCCAACCAATACAAATTTGTAAAATATTACGCACAAATCTCATATAAATTATAACTTATATACAATACACCTGTAGAGTATGCATTCACGAAATAAACAATTGCTTAATATGCTTAAAAGTAATAAATAAGCAAATCCACACAATTCATTAAATCTTCAAAATGTCATATCATATCTACATGCCCTAGCATTATACCCCCCCCCATCAAACTTTTATAATTATCCTTTTATGCAATCCGTATCATATATATATAGCAACTCACTCATAGTAACTTACACATAGCAGCCGCGCAGAATATGTTGTACTATAGTAAAGTCTGCTTTAACGCAGCGAATATTTGAAAATTCAAAAGGGGTCGATCGGTTTCGACGGCGATCTGTTCGCCGCGGGGAAGCGTGCCGAGAATGCGAAAGTCCACTCGTAAACGTCCTTTCGCAAAAGAATAAGTGCTAAATCTAATCGCACTGAGTTCGCTCTCGCTGCCTGAGCTTCGCGCCAGGATTAACCAGTGAGCAGCCGCTCCGTTCACCCACTCACGTCTTCGGAGTGGTGCTGAACGTCATTAGAAGACTTGCTTGAATTGCCGGGCTGCAGGGCAATTCAGGGACTTTTACTGTAGATATGCTCGCCATGAATTGTCTGCGATAACATGGGGGCAGAAAAACTGCCGCACGGCCAGCAGACTACGCACGTAGAAGACCGAGGGTACGGTCACCGGACCGGGGTTCAATTCCCCGCGACTCCACAAACGCAAAAACGCCACTGCTTAAACAGTGGCGTTTTTTGTAGCAAAAGCCAATGTTTCCAATGCCTTAGACTCAAGAGCTTTTAATATTGAATTGTGCAAAATAATACATTTTGATACAATATAATACATTATGAAAGGCGTTGCGGAAGGCGTCAAAAAATCAAGATGCAATAGTTGACGCCTCTCACCGTCCTAACGGTATAAAACGGTTAAATAAGGGGAACGTTAATGGCACGGCGCAAATTCGGGAAAATCAGAAAAGTAACACGATCATACGGGCAAGCACTAGAAGCGCGCTATCCAACGCCTCCAGCAGCACTAGCGGAAAACCCGTCACTGCCAAAAGAATTCACGCGCACCTTGCCAGCCGCCTACCGCGTAGAGCTAGAAGCATGGCTTGCTCAAGCAGAAAAAGAAATAGCATTAGGCACATGGACTCCCCCAGCCAAAATCAACCGCCACGAAATAGATAAAAGCTCAATCACATTCGCGCAGTTAGCAGACGACTATATGCAAAATCAGCGCAAACCAGACGGGAGCAGGTTGGAAGAAACTACACAATCACACAAAGAAGGACGATTGCGCAATTATCTTCTACCAGCATTTGGAGAAAGACGCATCAAAACAATCACAAGCAAAGACATACAAAACTGGTATGACGCATTCGACTGCGACGAACTTACAGGAAGAAATACAGTAGCACGATCACACTGCTACACACTACTTAGAAGCATATTCAACTACGCTTGTGCAAAAGAAGTAAACGCAGCTGGAGAAACACTATTACAGCGCAACCCTTGCACACTCAAACTCAAAAAACCACGCACAAGGCACGAAAGCATCGCCATCAGCATCGCGCAACTCGTTGATATATACAGCATGATGGCGCCACATTTACGCATCGGAGTCATGCTAGCTGGAGCGTGCGGATTACGCGAAGGCGAATGTTGCGCACTCACCAGAAGCGACGTAGACCTTGACGCAATGACTATCAGCGTCAACAAAAGCCTAAAAAGCATAAACCACTTAGAGCAAAAACGACGCCTTGAAGTAGGCAAGCCAAAAACAGCAAGCAGCATAAGAAAAGTACCAATACCAGAATGGACGCGTGAATATTTTGAAACGCACATGCGGCAACAAATGCCAAGCGGCAAACCAGATGAGCTGATTCTACATACTCGCACACCTAGAGCGTTCGTTGCCCCAGCAAGCCTTAGAGAAAGCTTCAACCGCGCAATAGCACACATGCCATCATTAAAAGACATGCACTTCCACGACCTTCGACACACAGCACTCACACACTACGGAGAAGCAGGCGCAAGCCTTGCAGAACTCATGGAAGTTGCAGGTCATAGCGACATTAAAACTGTATCCGTATACCAGCAAATCAGCCAAGCGCAACGCAAGCGTACATCAGCTAGACTTAATGAACAAGCAAAAGAAGAACAACTCGGCATAAAATCACAAAACGTAGAAATGCAAAAAACTGTAGGGCCTACACAAAATAATGTAGGACCTACACAAAATCAAGAAAAAGACCCACTCATAGCAGTACTAGCAGCACTAACGCTAGATCAGCAAGTGACAACGCTCAAAGCAATAGACAAAACGAGGCAAGCCACAATAATCAGTCAAATGCCCCCAGAAAATCAAATTCAGCTACTTTCACGGCTACTTTAGGCTAAAAATACGCAAAAAAGGCACTGAAAATGCAAAATCGCAATTTTCAACGCCTTTGGTTGCTATTGTTAGACATCTTTAGCATTCATGTTTATTTGGGAGAAAAATAAAATCAATAGAATTTTTTACTTTATCATAATCCTTATTTGACGCAGCCCAATATAATCTATTAGCTACAATATCAGCTGCTCTAATAAGCGCATCTTGCTTTGAATCTTTTAATTTCAAATCAACGGACTTCATACCAGGGAACAATGGTGGGAAATATTTTTCCCAAGTCCTGTTATACGTTCCATTCTTAAATTCATTCTCTAATGCTTCACGTAATTCATATCTACCGTTTGTTGCTGTAGTATGTTCGTCCATAAAAACGTATATGTTTTCTATAGAATTTTTGCATATTTCATTATTGTCAAGCATTTTCTGCAACTCAGATTTAACGGCAATCTTAAAAGCATAATCTAAATATCGTTGTTTAGTTTTCTTGTTATCAAAAATCTTCTTATTAACATATTCTTGCTCGACAACAACGCCAAAACGATGATAATGATTCATAGAGCGAAACATGGAATACTTTTGCTTATTTTTAAGATAAATTGCCTTCATCTCTGAATGCCCGCTAGCAGCACCATTATCGCGCTGAACTTTCTCAGCTGCAATATACAAACGCTGTGCAGAATCTTTTTCATCTTTATCCAAAAATATAAGACCGCCAAAAACAAACACGTCATTGTGCTTATAATCGAACACTCCAGATTCATCCGCATACACAAAAATATTCATATAATAATCCTCTAACTATAGGAAAAGCCGCTAAACGCGGCCTTCCTAACCGTGGGGCTGGCGACGGAATACGCCGCTTAAACGTTAATTCAGCTACCCACGTATACAGCGCAATAAATGCCTGTGTAAAAAAATTTATACGATAGGTAAGACATCACACAAGGACGGGAGTGGAAAGGAAAGAGCGATAATCCTGGATAACATCACAAGTAACGCCAAGAGCTTCAGAAAGAAGCCAAATATCAGTCATTTGTGCTTTCTCCCAGCATCTAACGCACATACGGCACTGATTACAGCACAACCAGTTATGAGCCAAGGTGAAAAATGGCACCATACTCCAGCGATAATAACGAGTGAGAACATAGCTGATACTATTGCATCTAATTTCATAATGAACCTGCAGTATAATGGACAGCGAGTCCCGGACACCTCGATTGTTCGGAACTCTATCTAATAATTAACTTCATTCGATAATAAATGAGCGTGTGAACGTAACTGTTCTGCTAAGCTCGCGCGCTCAATCTTACCTTCAACAATATTCTGAATCCATTTATATAAAGCATTGTCAAAAGGATTTGCACTATCTTCGATATCAAGAATAATCCCATTATTGCGAAGTAAAGCTACACACGTTAATACTGTCGTACGCTTATTGGCATCAGGGAAAATATGGTCTTTGGCAAGATGCGTAGCAAAGTCAGCAATTTGGTCAAAAATATCCGTATAATTATTTCGATCAGCTGGATACTCATCAAAAATAATCGCAAATGAAGAATACAAAACATTTTCAACACTGCCCTGAACTTCTTGCTTAACAGTAGCAAGTCCTTGGCTTGTATCAACAATCTCTCGTTGAATAGAACACACTATTTCTGCGAAGGCAATAATCTGTTCCTCATTCCAAACAAGAGCATCATACTGTCTCATGCGTCACCAAGAATACGCAAAGTATTCGGATACTGTTTTTTTACAGCATCTACAGCACTAATAAACGTATTTTTCTTAGCAGGATACGAAGTAACATCTGACGATTGCAGAATATTCTGTATAAGAATCGGCTTATTGTGCGAAGCGTCATACACATTGTGCCATGCACCTCCAGCACGATGAGCATAATTTACTAAATCAAACGAATTCATCCAAGCATATTTTTTAACAACAGTATCTACAATGCAATCAGCATACTGGCTGGTTTCGTGATTAGGCGCATTGAAAATACGATTTCGCCCAAACTGCTTAAACTCGTTATAAACACTAGGTTCTACAGGACCATATTCCCAAGCTTGAATCTCATCCGTAAATAACGGATGCTCAGGATTATTACGTAACGATTCTACTTGCGCAAAATATACCAGCTTATTCAAAGTGAGATTGGTTAATGCTAGCTTTTTTCCGTATCGATCAATAAAAATTGATGCTATATCTAAAGCTTTCATATTTAATCTCCTTTCAAAAAACTTATTACGCATGTACAAGTAAAATATACTCTACAGAATATCTCGTTAATATTACCATAAAAACACAAGATAAGACTATATTGAGTGCATTCACCTTGGCAGATCTTGCGCACCGCAATTGTGTAATACAGCCAGCATGTTTTGCTTTTCATCACGCGTTACAGTAAGCCCATACTTATATTTGACAGCAATTTGGCGAGCCACATATTCGCATCTAAATGATTTGTTAGAAGGAAGCCAGTACGCTGCAGAAGCAGATCCTTTTTCTTGATTTGCCGCGCCTTGCACAGCAAGTAAATTAAGCATATCGTTGCCAAATTTCAACCTTTTTGAAGCATTCCAATTCCAAGCCCCAGATTCCCAAGCGTTTTGCAAAGCAACAACGTGATCTATTTGCACCAAGGCGCTGGTTTTGCGGCCACGCACGAAATTAATATCCAATCCTGTGTACGGATCATGAAGAAGACCGGAGCGCACTTTGCACGAGCCAGCGTACTTGTATTTTACATTTCGCAAATCGCGAGCTAAAACATCTTCTCTAACATCGCAACCGTTGCCATCTTCATCCGTAGTGCGATACCCAAATACTTGACGCTCGTAGCCTTTGTGATACGGTTTCGCTACACGAAGCTTTTTAAGCGCTTTAGCAGCATCTCCACTTGCTTCGTATTCACCAGTAATCTTGCCTACATTGTTACTAATCTTTGGCAAAAGCAAGCCGACAGTAACGCCAATTAGCACAGCAAGTATGATCATCCAAATAATTGCAGCTAACTGTCTTTTTGAAAGTTTACGCCGCTTGCGCACATACATACTATTTACCAGATGCTCCAGCCGCTGCAGCCGCCCTACCAGCCGCTTTGCCAGCTTTACCAGCTTTACCACTTGTTCTTACCATCGCAGGTATACGCTGCAAAACAACGTCAATAACTTGCTGAATCATAATCACAAGCAACACCATTGCCATAACAGCATATACAGTGCTCCATGCTGGAAGATTCGTTGGAACAGGATGAACAGTATTTGCCACAACCAACGCTGCAGCAGCAATACTTGCTAACGCCAAAGCTAGTATAAACGACGAAATACCTGCTATTTTACGCGCTAAACGCATGTCTTGTTGCGAAACTTTTTTCATTGAAGCAATCATTCGATTCACACAATGTTCACCTTGACGGAAAGCAAGAATCTCATCAATACCAAGCTCAATATCGTTCACTTCGCACTCAACATCATTCTTTTCATAACGAAGCTTATTTACAACATGCTTTGAACGAATAAGCAAGTATCTAGGCAGCACGAACACAATAATCACGCATGCTGCAATCGCAATATAAGATAAGTTTTTATTGAAATAGTAAAGCACAACAATTAGTGGAATAACAGCGCAAACCATTCCAACATTCATACTTATATGAGCCTTATGCCAACGCTCGTTATGCATGTCTAAACCTGCAAAAGAAATCACAAGAGTAAAAGCTCTAATAGCCATGCATAAAACGGCAATCATAACGCATTGTTGCATTACAAAACCAAAGATTGGCCTTCCAGCAACAGCAAACATTGCAGAAACAATAGTTACAGGAATACACACTGTTGCCGCAAGATTAAGTGCTGTAATAAACGTGGAAAGAATAGCAAAAATAGCGCGCTTAAACTTGGAAATGTTGCGCTTGCTTGATTCGGAAATAATAGCAGAAATAGGTGTGATATTTTTTATTTGCGCACCTGCCTGCGCACTTGTTTGCACACCTGCCTGCGCACTTGCTTGAGAGCCTGCTTGCGATTTTTGAATTTCGCCAGACTTATTATCCAAAATATGCTTATAAGTTTCCACGGTAACTTTAGCATCCGCAGAAGTTAGTCCCGCATCGTTAGGCATTAAAACTATTACGGTTGCAGAACGCGCAACTCTACGCAAAATCTTAATAATTTTTTCGGCTTCTGACTCGCTAATATCTTGCGCACAATAGTCGAAAATATAAACAGGAGTGTGACGAAGTAAAGCGCGTGCAAGAATAATTCTACGAATAATATCTTCCGGATTGTATGCTGAATCAGGATTATTTAGCAAACGATCAATAGGAATATCTAATCCGTCATAATCTGCATAAACAACGCCGTCTACTCTAGCAGCTCGCAAAGCATCCCACATAGCAGTAGTTGTGGCATTTGGAGCAGCAAGAAGTAAGTTTTCGCGCAAAGTCATGGAAAACAGGTGACTTTTTTCGCTAACAACAGTAACAATATCTGCAAGAGCGCCGGCAGTAGCATCGTTTAAGGAAAGATACGAAGAATTGCCGCCTTCCCCAAAAGTATCAAGCGAAACAAACGGAGAATTATCATCTTCCTGAACTTCGTAACGATCGCTATAAGACAGCAATACGTCAGCGTTTTTGTTAAACCCAGTTCCAGAAAGCATGTATGAGTGCATAGCAGACTGATATTTGCTTGGAACTACTTGAAGCTCACCAGAGCGCGCAACTATAGATAAACGCTCAAACTCGTTATTGTTACTGCCATTGCATTTAATATCGCAGCGCATGCGCAGAGCAATATTCGTAGAACCATCTGGCAAAGATAATGTTGAACCGTCGTCACTAAAAGATATTGGAGCATTAGAATCTGTTACAGTGCGCAATAAAGATTCAACGTGCTTCATTCCAAGCACAGCGTCACGAATAACATGCATATACTTGCTAACAGCTCTAAACGGCTGAACACTAAGCATTAGCAAAGGCATTGTTAGCAGCGCTGCAGCAAGACCAACGCCTTTTACGCTAGATAACCAAACTGTAGCAACAATCGCTATTGAGGCAATAACATAAGAGCACAACGCACTAACGCAACGCCAATATGCAGAACGCATAAGCAAAACTAGCACAAGAGACGCAATATTAAACATTGCAGATATAGCGCAAATGCCAGCAATAGCAGGATTTACCGTGCATAGCACAGCAGAAATAACTACTGGAATAGGAATAGCTGCAACGATTTGAGGCACAAGAACGGCAATAAAACGCTGGATTGCAGAAATATCGTCATTTACTGAAAAATTTACAAAATCTCCAGTTTCTTCAATATTTGCGGATCTTAAAGATAGCATTGCGTGAAGCATTTTTGGGCGCAAACGCATTGCAACACGCGACTCAATATCTGTTTGCATAGTCGAAGACCAGTGAAAAGCCGCGTATTTTATAAGAATAATAGCAACTAAAGCAATAATATACGAAGTAAATTCAACAGAACTCATTAAAGAAGTTCCAACTGAACGAACTGGGCGAAGAACTGGAGAAAGCATTCCAACACAAATGTAAGCAAATGCAATATTCATAAGATAAGAAATCGCAAGGCACGCCGACCTTAAAGCAACTAAATGCTTAATGCCTGGAACGAACGCAAAACAGCGATTTATCATCTCCTGATCCTTTTCTTCATTACGAATACTCATTGCAAATTTTTCCAAAAACAAGTTCCCCCACCGCTTTTAAGATTACGCTTTACACACACCATCAACACGCCGACTAGCGCTAAATTATGTTGATTTTAAGCCATTTTGAGGCTTTGAAAATCGCTCAAAAAGAAAGCGTTTAACATTTGCATAGATTTGGCAAGAACAATCGACACTTATTAAAACTTGTTTATAAATTCACTTGTTTATAAATTCACTTGTTTACAAATTCCAAGACAGTCTGTGCAAATCGCTAGGACCTACTTCTTTAATTGCGTTTCGATGAGATAGAGAACCGTAGCCTTTATTATGCGCCCAATCGTATGCTTCGTATTGCGGTTTTTTAGATAACGTCACCATAAGATTATCTCTTGTAACTTTTGCCAAAACCGCAGCAGCCGCAACACTTGCACACTGGCGGTCTGCCTTCACAAGCGTATGCACTTTTACAGGAAGCTGCACAAATGGTGCGTCAAAAGTATTGGCAACTTTATCAATGTAGTCGCATGGACCATCCAATATTGCTGCAATACGAGTGTTTTCTTTTTTACTTATTTGAATATCTTCCTCGACTTTTGCGATTGCTTTCAAAGCCGCAACGCCAAGCGCATAACTAATACCCCACTCATCTATTTCTTTATTAGTACAAGATCCAACAGCCCAAGAAGTACACCATTTTTGAAGAGGATTAAATAAGTCTTCTCGACGACGCTCAGTAAGTAATTTAGAATCAGCTAAACCTTCAGGAATTGTTTGCGCTTCGATTTGATTTTTACAAATAGCGGCAGCTCCAACCATTACCGGACCTGCAAGAGATCCGCGGCCAACTTCATCTAGGCCAATAACCCAATCGTATCCTTCGCAAAGCAAACTTTTTTCATTATTAAGAGATGGTATAAGAGGTATTTTAGAAGATTCTTTCGGCATAATTAAGACTTTACTTGCATAAGTTTAATTTACAAGTTTAATTAGCAGATCTGCTTGGCACATCGTCAAAAGCATCGTGATGCTCATCCAAAAAACCAACTCGATCCAAAGGCCACGTGCGGAACACTGCAACGCCCTCGATTTTAGAAATCGGCACCAAACCATCGTCGCCATCGTTACGATGGTAGCGGGAATCTGCAGAATTAGCGCGATTATCTCCAAGAACAAAAACATGCCCAGCTTTAACCTTTACCTTAAAAGGAAAAGCACTTGGATCTACACCAGGACGAATATAAGCAGATTCGTGAACAGGAACGCCGTTAACAGTAACAGGCTCCCCCGCTCCCTTACATTCAACAGTATCTCCAGGCAAACCAATAAGACGCTTAATCAAATCCTTGCCAACTAAACCGTTAGAAGACTCTCCACTTAACCAATGAGCAGGATCTTCAAAAACTACAATATCTCCGCGATGCAAAGGAAATACGCTAGGAGTTAGCTTTGACGTAACAACGTAATCACCAATGTGAATAGTGTCAAGCATAGAGCCGGAAGGAATAGTGTACGCGCCAAGCAAAAACAGGCGAATAATTAACACTACAAAAACTGGAATACCAAACCAAACTAAAGCGTCTTTAAGAGAAAAATGGTCGCCGTTTTTTTGATTGCGAGCATGAGCAAAACGCTTGATATTTCGGCTCTCTTTACTATTTTTTTTGTTTTTTCTATTTTTCCAAAAACCACCAAAGCCGGAAGGCTCATAACCTTCCGGCTCAGGTGGAACCGGTGAAGGATCTACGCCATGACCCGCTACCGCGACGATATGAGTATCGCTAATTTGCGTGCCATCAGACATAATTTAATCCTTCACTTTAAGGTTGATTTACTTAGCAGCGCTGTTATCACGACGCTCGGCAATACGAGCAGCCTTACCACGCAAAGCGCGCAAGTAGTAAAGCTTAGCGCGACGAACGCGACCGCTACGAACCAGCTTAATCGAATCGATAGCTGGGGAATGAAGTGGGAAACGACGCTCAACACCAGTGCCGAAGCTCACCTTACGCACAACGAAAGTTTCACGCACGCCAGCACCCTTACGAGCAATCACCACGCCGGTGAAGGTCTGAATACGAGTGTTGTTACCTTCCTGAATCTTAACGTTAACGTCAACAGTGTCACCAGGACGGAAAGCTGGGATTTCCTCAGCTGCCTTAAGATGCTTAGCATCAAATGCTTCTACAGCATTTACCATAATATTCCTCCATCGCCGCCGCATACCGACGCATAGTAAGCGTTAGCAGCAAATGCGCTACGCAATTTTCCCCAAAAAGTTCGCTTTTTAGGGGGCTTTCGATCCGCGCAATCTTAAATAAGAAGCGACTAGACCTAAAGATAAAAGAACTATGCGGCATCCTTTTATCGAAAGCATACAAGTATCAAATTTATGCACAATAATGGACATTATTAATGAGCAGTATTGCACACTATTTCAAGCTATTTCAAGCTATTTCAAGCTATTTTAGCGTGCAACACCGTCCAAAGGAGCAGTTTCAACAGTACGAGTCAACTCGTCATCGTCGGCATCGTAATCAAACAACTCACCATAACGACCCCAGCTAATCGCAATATCAAACTGCTGACGAGCAAGCGCATCCGTATGCTTACTGCGCAACAAATCCAAAATCAACTCGCCGCGAAGCTTACCGTTGCGGTTACGACTCAAAGCCTGATCAATTGCGTGAACAAGAGGCGCATGCTCAATAGCTAGTCGCGCAAAAACTTGCTTACTGTGCAAAATGTCGGCGTTATGCCATTCTTCACCAGCAGAAGTAATAGTAATATGGCCGTTTTCTGCGGTAAGAAGATTAAGCATTGTTCCAGCATCAACAAGCGGGAACAAATCGTCGATTTCAAACGACAAGTCTGCTGCCAAATCAGCCAAATCAATTCCGTCTGGATTTTCTGAAATAACGTCAAGCAAACCTGCCATACCGCCTGGGGTTGCGTTTGGAAGCAAACGAACCGACACAGGCTCTGCCTTCGCCTCTCCAGATTCAGCTTCATCTTCGCCTTGCTTGTCTTCATCCTCATCATCATGATGACGCTGAATAAGCATATCTGCAATTGCTGCAGCTTCGTTATCTTCAGCATCCTCAGTATCTGCAGCTTGAGTTTGGTTCTGCAAATCATTAGACTGTGAACTCTCCTGCTCAGAAGCACTTTCCGGAGCAGAACCGGTCAAAATAGCGTACAGATTATCTACCATCGCCTCAAATTCAGCACTGTGCTTATCTCGAGGACGAGGCAAATCAACCTGAACGTCTGCAATTAGATGACCTGGATGTGAACCTAAAACAACCACACGGTCAGCCATTTGCACAGCTTCTTCAATATTGTGCGTAACAATAAGCACAGACTTAATATCGCGCTCCTCGCTAGACCAAAGCTTAAGCACTTCCTGACGCAAGTTTTCTGCAGTAAGAACATCGAGTGCGGAGAACGGCTCATCCATAAAAAGCGCATCCGGTCGCAAAACCAACGCACGCGCAATACCTACGCGCTGACGCATACCGCCGGAAAGCTCCTTTGGATAAGCTGTTTCAAAGCCGTCCAAACCGATTGCATCAATTGCAGCGAGCGCAAGTTCAGTGCGCTTTTCTTTGCTAACACCTCTAGCTCGCAAACCAAGCTCCACATTGTCTTGCACGGTAAGCCACGGCATAAGAGCAAAGGTTTGAAATACGATTGCAACCCCCGGGTTTGGGCCTGTAAGCTCACGACCACGATACGTTACTGTGCCTTCTGTTGGCTGCACAAGACCAGCCATTGTGCGAAGGAAAGTTGATTTTCCAGCACCGGAACGTCCCAAAATTGCTACGATTTCGCCTTCTCGAAGAGTGAAAGAAATATCGTGCAAAACATGCTGAGTTGTGCCGCTGTCGGAAGTGAAGCTTTGACTGATGTGCTTTGCGTCGATAATATCGCTTGTAATTGAGGATTGCACTGTTTTTTCATTGCTTTTCAAAGTATTCATAATTTTGCCAATCTTTTTTATAAAATTTGTTATTTTAGCTGATTCAGTTAGATGATTTAATTAGTTGATTTAATTCAGCTAATTCAATACGTAGCGTTTTTCGGAAATACGTTGTAGAGGCGACCAGAATAGTCGATTACTTAAAACAACAATTAAGCTCATGACAGTTACGCCAACCAGAGTGCGAGCAGTATCTCCCATAGTAGTTGCGTTGGTAATATAAGCACCCAAACCTGCAGTAGACATATGATGCTTACCGTATTCAACGATTTCCGACACGATCGAAGCGTTCCAAGCGCCGCCTGCAGCTGTAATACCGCCAGTGCACCAAGAACCGAAAATAGAAGGCAAAATAAGCGTCTTCCAACGTAAAACTCGATCCAGCCTAAAGCTGCGTGTCATTTCACGCAAATCATCTGGAATAGCGCTAGCGCCAGCAATAACATTGAAAAGAATGTACCATTGCGTGCCAAGAGCCATCAAAATAATACTTCCCCAACCCAAGTCAATGTGCCAAGCCATAAACAAAGCCATTGCAAATGGGAATATAAAGTTTGCTGGGAAGCTGGCAAGAATCTGCACAATAGGCTGCATAATTCTAGAAATCTTTGGATTCATGCCAATTAAAACACCAACTGGAACCCAAATAAGCGAGCTAATAAGAATCAAAACAGCAACTCGCACAAAAGTAATTCCGCCAAGCATGCCTGCTGTAATAAACTCTTGCAACCCTGCAGTTGTATGCACAAAGTAAAGCATATGCACTACACCTGCTGCAACAATAAGGAACATTAAAACGTTAAACGCCCAGTCTCCAAACTTGCGCTGCGAAGCTTTATGAGGCCACTTAGCTCCTGTGCGACCAAGCGGACGAGTAATCTTTTCTAGCCACTCTCTAATTGGCAAGAAAAGCTTGCTAATAACCTCATCGGCGTGAGAATGACGAATAAGCGTCAAAATAGCGCTGTGACGCTCATTGTCCGAAGCACTCTGCGTAATGCGGAAACGCTCAGCCCATGCAGTAAGCGGCTTCCACAAGAAGAAGTCAAGCGCCAAAACAACCACAACCATAGAAGCAATAGCCCACCAAATATTCCCGAGCTTATTATCTGCAGCAGATTGCGCAACAAAGCTACCGATACCAGGAAGAGCGTAAGTGTGGTTATTTACGGAAATCATTTCCGAAGCGGTAAGGAAGAACCATCCGCCACCAACAGACATCATGCAGTTCCAAAGCAGCGGAATCATTGCGTTTGGCATATCTAACACCCAGAAGCGCTGCCAATGCGTAAGTTGCAGGCTACGAACCGCCTCGTCCAACTCCTTCGGCTCGCTGAGCAACGAACGGTGGAAGGAAAAAGTCATATTCCATGCTTGGCTTGTAAAAATAGCGAAAATCGAAGCCGCTTCAACGCCGAGCATCGATCCAGGGAAAATCACCAACCAAATGGTAACAGTCGCCGAAAGGAAGCCCAGAATTGGCACGGACTGCAAAATATCCAAAAGCGGAATAAGCACCTTGCCAAGTCTTCGACTTCGAGCTGCAAGAGAGCCATAAACAATAGTAAAAATAAGAGATGCCACTAGCGCAAGAAGCATACGAAATACTGAGCGCAAAGTGTAGTAAGGGAGATTAATTAAGTCGGTAGACACTTTAGAAGGAATACCGCTTGGGCCAATCGGCTGATTTATGCGCTGAATAAGGAAAGCAGTTACGCCAAAAACAGCAATAATGCCTACGCACACAATAATATCGGACCAGAAGCGAGTGTTCTCGTCAACCTGTGCGCCTGCGCCTTCCTTGCGCGAAGTTGTGAATACGGTCATAATAAAGTCCTCTGATAGGAGCTAAAGGTTTATTTGCCTTTACTTATATTTTCTTAAATCTTTTTCAGATTTAGTTGCAGATCTATTCTTAGATCTATTTTCAGATTGATTTATGTAGCCGTATCACCATTGATTGCTTTTTAGGCTCAAAAAATTGCAGCTTACTTTTTATTTTTGCAAGTTTCCAAGTAAGTTTTGCAGATTTCGTAAGTTTTATTTTTGCAATCTTTGCAACCTAAATGCGGTGATTGCCGGCTTCATATATTCAGGAGGAACGTCCGAACTACTACTGCCAATAGTGTCAGAACCTTCACTCGTAGTGCGAGTACTAGAATTATGACTGTTACTGTCATGTTTCACGGCAAATCACCTCCTTAACGCCGTGCTAATTATAAATAACGATTAAACCTGTGTCAAGGCACGCTACGCGCAGAGGAATCTTAAACAAAGCTATTTATTCTGTAATAAACAAAGCTTGTAATTCAGGCAACAAAGCTCGCAAAGCGTGACCGCGGTGAGAAATACTATTCTTCTCTTCCTGAGTAAGCTCAGCGCTAGTTAAACCTTCCATTTGAACGCCGTTACGAATAGGCTGCTCGTCTGGAACAAAAATAGGATCGTAACCAAAACCGTTGTTTCCACGCTCTTCGCGAAGAAGATGACCAATCATCTCCCCCATTCTAACCGTTTCAAAACCGTGAGTGTGCAGCATAACACTGCCTTCAGGAACTTCGCTACAAGCATCTGGAATAGCAAGAGCAGCAGCACAACGAAAACGCGCTGTTAAGAATCGATCCGGAATATCCGAAAGCTGCTTAAGAAGAAGAGCATTATTCGCTTTATCGTCACCATGAACTCCGCTCCAACGAGCAGACAAAATTCCAGGAGCGCCGCCTAAAATATCAACAATAATACCGGAATCATCCGCAATAGCAGGCAAGCCAGTTCTTGAAGCAACATCTCTAGCTTTAAGCAACGCATTCTGCTCAAAAGTAACTCCGGTTTCCACAGGATCTGGCAAACCAAGAGAACCAGCAGTAATAAGTTCAAACCTATCTGCTAGTTGAGCTAACTGTTCAGCTAAAATACGCTTAATTTCAACGAGTTTTCCCTCATTATGTGTTGCCACAACAAGTTTCACGCCCGCTCTCCTTCAATCTGTTTACTATTTGGCTAAAGCAGCTTTTTGCGCTTTCTGCAGCTCACGATTACCTTTTGTTGCTAAATCAAGCAAAGTATTTAATTCGTCGCGATTAAACGGACGATGCTCAGCAGTTCCCTGAATTTCAATAAACGTACCAGAACCAGTCATAGCAACGTTCATATCTGTCATAGCCTGACTATCTTCAACATAAGGCAAATCAAGCATAGGCGTGCCATTAATAACGCCAACCGAAACTGCCGAAACAGCATCTTTAAGAACGCTTGCAGCGGAACGAATATGACCATTCTTTTCCGCCCAATTAAGCGCATCTACCAATGCTACGTAAGCTCCAGTTACGGAAGCTGTACGAGTTCCGCCATCTGCCTGTAAAACATCGCAGTCGATTTGAATCTGGCACTCGCCCATTGCTTTCATATCGACAACTCCGCGCAAGCAGCGACCAATAAGACGGCTAATTTCATGCGTGCGACCGCCAATTTTTCCGCGCACAGATTCGCGGTCGGTACGCTCAGCAGTAGCTCGAGGAAGCATAGAATATTCGGCAGTTACCCAGCCTAAGCCGGAATCCCTGCGCCAACGAGGAACACCGACAGTAAAAGTTGCAGTGCACATAACGCGCGTATTTCCGCACTCAATAAGCACAGAGCCTTCAGGAACGTCAGTAAATTTACGTGTAATTCGCACAGGGCGAAGCTCGTCAACTTCACGACCATCTACGCGAATTGGTTTTACAGATTCCAGCATATCCTTGATTTGAGCCATAACTCACAAATTTAGCACGTGGCTGTTATCTTCTAATCACTGCAGCTGCTCAGAAAGTTCCATCCACTCTTCTTCAAGATCGCTAGTTTCTTGCGCATTTTGTTGCAATTCTTCGTTAAGAGCTTGAAGACCAACGAAGTCGCTCGGATCGTGAGAAGCCATTTGAGACTCAATATTTGATTTTTGATCTTCAAGTTTTGCAAGTTTTCGCTCAATTGCTGCCACGCGTCTTGTGGCATCATGGTAGGCTTTACCAGTAAGTTTCGGCGCACTTACTGAAGCTGCACTTGCTGCACTTGCTGAATTTATTTCGCTATTTCCGCTATTTTTGTTATTTTCGCTACTTTCGTTACTTTCGTTACTATTTTGCGTTTTTGCAGAATTAATATTATTTTCGTGCTCGCGCTGCAATTTTTCTACAATTTGCAAATACTCGTCTACACCGCCAGGAAGATGACGGATTTTGCCATCAATCAGCGCAAACTGCTGATCAGTTACGCGCTCAAGCAAGTAGCGATCGTGCGAAACCACAATAAGCGTGCCAGGCCAAGTATCAAGCAAATCTTCCATAACAGCCAGCATGTCGGTATCTAAATCATTACCCGGCTCATCCATAATCAGCACGTTTGGCTCGTCTAGCAAAATAAGCAGCAGCTGCATACGCCTTTTTTGACCGCCCGAAAGATCCGCAATCGGAGTCATAAGCTGTTCCGGCTTAAAACCAAGACGCTCCATAAGCTGACCAGGAGTAACTTCTTTGCCATCAATAATGTAGCTTGGCTTGTAGCGGCTTAAAACTTCCTTAACCTTATATTTTCCAAGCTTTTCAAGCTCTTCGAGGCGCTGCGAAAGCACAGCAAATTTTACGGTTTTACCAATGTTCACGCGACCAACCGTAGGTTTTAGCGAGCCGTCAATAATGCTTAATAGCGTTGATTTTCCGGCACCATTTGCGCCAACAATTCCGAAACGATCTCCAGGACCGATTAGCCATGTTGCATCGTCGAGAATCATGCGGCCGGTAATAGTTTTTCGCTCTGCTGCAGCAGTTTCCGGATTTTCTTCAGAAAGATTTTCTTGATTTTCGTCGACTGCAATCGTAACGCTTCCTACGTGAGTTGGTTGCGCAAAAGCAGATTCTACAATGTCTACTTTATTTGATTTTTCTGCAGTAGCAGCGCTTTCTGCAATATCAGGATCAATATTTTTTAGCTGATTAGCATCGTCAAAAATTTGCGTAACATCAATCAAATCAACAACTTGCTTGCCAAGACGCGAAGTTGCCATTTTCTTCAATTCTAAAGTATTGCGCATTGGAGGCACGTCTGCAATAAGCTCGCGAGCCTGCTTTACGTGGAACTTCTGCTTAGTGGAACGCGCACGAGCACCGCGTGAAAGCCATGCCAACTCTTTTCTGGCCAAATTTCTGCGACGCTCCTCGCGCACATCCGCCTGACGCTCGCGCTCAACTCGCTGAAGCATGTACGCACTGTAGCCGCCTTCAAACGGATCTATTACGCCGTCGTGAACTTCCCACATCGAAGTGCAAACCTCATCCAAAAACCAGCGATCGTGCGTCACAATCAAAAGCGCGCCCTGGCCGTCCTGCCAGCGGTGAAGAAGATGCTCTGCAAGCCAGTGAATTGTCACAACATCCAAATGGTTCGTAGGCTCATCCAAAGCCAAAATATCCCAGTCATGAAGAAGCAATCTTGCCAAATCAGCTCGCCTGCGCTGACCGCCAGAAAGCGTACCAACTTTTGCTTCCAAATTGATTCCGCCAAGAAGAGCTTCCACGATTTCGCGAGAGCGCGGGTCTGCAGCCCACTCGTAATCCTCGCGATTTTCCAAAGCAGCCTTACGCACAGTTGCGTTATCATCTAAAGGATCGCGCTGGTCTAGCATGCCAAAAGTAAGCCCTCCGCGCTTAGTTACGCGACCGGAATCAGGCTGCATTTTACCGGCAAGCATTCGAAGTAGCGTTGACTTTCCGTCGCCATTTCGACCAACAATACCAATCCTGTCGCCTTCAAAAACACCTTGAGTTACATCAGTAAAAATCGTTTTTGTAGCAAACTCTAGCGAAACTCGTTCTAATCCCAAATCATACGTAGGCATAATGCATAAATATAGCTGCAGACTTCTACGAACAGATTTAATCTAACTTAATCTAAAAGCGTGCGTGTTGGCAATGTGGACTATAATAGTACTGTTATGAAGACTCAAAATAATCAAGAAAATCAGCACGATACGAAGAGTGCGCATAAAGCAAGTGGAGTTTTAAGATTAGACGACGGAGAGGCTCGCTCTGGGGATCCAACTCAGGAGCTTTTAGACGCTTTAGGCACAACTATTTCGCCGGATCTTTTGGTAGAAGCGCTTACGCATCGCTCGTTTTCGCACGAGCATCCAGGTACGCGAAATTATGAGCGACTTGAGTTTTTGGGAGATGCTGTTTTAGAGCTCGTATCTACAGAAACGCTATTTTCTGCGCATCCAGACATGACTGAAGGTCAACTTGCGAAGATGCGAGCGAAAGCTGTGTCTGAATGGGCGCTTTCTGCTGTTGCGCGCGAAAAGCTGCATGTTGGACCATATATTCTGCTCGGCCGCGGCGAAATGGAGCAGGGCGGAAATAATAAAGATTCGATTCTTTGCGATATTGTTGAGGCGCTTATTGGCGCAACTTTTGTTGAACACGGTATTGATGAGGCGCGCGCTGTTGTGCATCGTTTGATTGATGACACTTTGGCGGAAGTTTTGACCGAAGGTCCAGCACTTGATTGGAAGACTTCACTTACGGTTAAGGCGCACGATATGGGCTTGGAAGATCCGGAGTATCGTATGGCTGTTTCTGGACCTGAATATGCTCCAGTTTTTGAGGCGCGCGCAGTTCTTGCACACAAGGACGGCGACGAAGTTCTTGGCGTTGGAAGCGGATCTAGCAAACGTAAAGCGCAACTTGCGGCTGCAGAAGTCGCTTGGCACGCGCTCGACGCGCGTAAGTAACTACGAACTTTACCTGATCTGCGAACTTTGTCATCGATACTTCGAATACGATAAGCGACTATCAATCAAAGAACACTAGCATTATTGCTCTGCTATCGCTACACCGAAATGACTACCACACAACAAAAAAACACTAATCATTTTCTGAGTAGTGAGGTTGGGTGTTGCTTGGTCGAGCAATATAAAAGCGGAGCGATAGTAATATCTTTTTGATAAATAAATATTTTTGAAAGAAAGTAAGTAAAAAACTAAACTTAACTATGCAACCACTAAGTCCAAATAAGGTATAAGAGCGTAGCGCTGCGAGACAAGCAACACCCAACCTCACAGCCATATAAACTAAAACAATACGAAAGAAAAAAGAAAACCCTGCCACCCGTCGATGGCAGGGTTTTTCAATACAACCTAGTTGTTGTGCGCCGAGCGAATAGCTTCACGATAAACACGACCACGGAAGGTTCCGCAAGATGGGCAAGCCATGTGTGGGAATGCCTGAGAACCGCAGTTCGGGCAAGTCACAGTCTGCACGGCAGACGCCTTCCAATTAGCGCGACGCGAATGCGTATTAGCACGCGAGGTCTTGTACTTAGGCAGTGCCATAATTCTTTCCTCTATTTCATTCAATCGATTGAGCTTAAGCGTTCTGTATATTACAGCAAGCGCCGTACAAATTGCTAATTTACGTGAACTTGAGTGAGATTTAAGCGAAATCTGTTTTGCGCAAAAGCTCGCGCTCTAAGCGCTCGCTACGAAACTCGCGTTGGAAGTCCACTGGACTTCCAACCTAAGCGAGTTTCCGCTCCGAGTTGCCTTCGCGCGCTAAATCGCAGCGCTCAGGCAGGTCGTCGCGCTTTTCATTCTGCTCAAGCTGAGCTTTCAAATCCTCTAAAGCAGCAAAACGAATATCCGTAACGTCATGATGATGATCTGGATGCTCGTTTAAGTTTTCGCCACACTGAGAGCAAAGTCCGCGACAATCCGGCTCACACAACGGTTGCAACGGCAGCTCACTTACCATCGTGTCGCGAATAAGAGCCTCAATATCCGCAAAATCACCACCCGCAACTAGAGGATACACATTGCCTGACTCGTCATTTTCATCCCAAATTTGCGATTCAGCTTCATCCGCATCGCCACGAGTATTGCGATTATCCGAACGATTAGAACGCGAGTCAGCATATGGAAAGAATACGCACACATCCACTTTCCAATCGCGACGAAGCGGCATCAAGCATCGAGTACATTCTGCATGCACCGGGGCAGTAATACTGCCCTGAAACATTAAGCCGTCAACCACAGCATCAAAATCGCCATCAACCATAACATCACTGCCTGGCTTTACGCCAATAACGTAATCTCCAATACCTTCCGGCGCCGGAAATACGCGATGCAACGACATGCTACTACCAGCGCGCGCAGCCATTTGCGCTACTGGAACAGCCCATGGTGATTGGGATGGATGCGAAGCCATTACTAATTCCTTTCCTCTTCATCATCGTCATACAATGATGAGCTAATGTCATTTTGTACGTGCGCTGCAGCTCGACGACGATCTTCCAACACTCGCTGACCCGCTTGCACATCTTGTTCTAATTTATCTAGCTGCTGCTTTAAGCCTTCCATAACAGTCGCGCAATACTGATCCGCACCTTGCGTAAGCTTGTCTGATTTTGCTTGCGCAGTAGCGAGAATGTCGCGAGCTTTCTGTTTTGCTAAAGCCGTTACGTTTTCTTGACCTGCTAAGAATTGAGCACGCTCTTGCGCTTCTTCAATTATTTCTGCAGATTGAGATTGCGCTGAGGAAACAATAGAGCTTGCTTGTGCTTGCGCTGTACGCAAACGTCGCTCTGCTTCTCGCATTAACGCAGAAGCTCGCTCCAATTGCACAGGAAGCATATCTTTCAAACGCGTTAACTGGTCAACGAACTCATCGCGATCAATTTTTACCATTCCTGCAGCAAACAGAACATTTTTGGCTTCCGAAAGAGTTGCTTCCATTGCGTCAATAATGTCGTAAACTGTAGTAAATTCAGCGCGGCTCTTTGAACGCGCTTCATCGCTTATTGTTTCTGCAGCTACTTTTGAAGTTTCAGATTCATTTTCTTCAAAGTCGATAACGCCACCATCTTCTCGCTCTCGTAAATCTGGAAGAGGGAAAGGAGAAAATGATGCTGGCGAAGAAGCTGCTTTGCTATTTTTCTTGTTCTGATTTGCACTATCAACGCCATTATCTCGCACATCTTCCGCAGCAGAAACACTTCCAACTGCCGCAACAGATGACGTTTCTGTATTGTCAGCATCTGCATCAACTAATAGGTCGCCTTCACGCGCACTTCGCACGTCGGAATGTGTTGTATTTACAACGCCGTCTTGAGCATCTTCTTCATCTGCGAGAACCGGATGTAATGGAAGCTTTTGATTGCGATCAACTTGCACTTCACGCTCCATCGTGTCGTCTCCTTCACTAGATAATCCAGAAGTCACGTCAGTAAGTTCATTTTTATTTGTCATCTTCTACTCTCCTGTTCAATTGTTCAGCATAGATGAATTATTATCTACGCCTAATGATTGCTCACTAAAAAGCTTTTTTAATAAGGGTATTACGTTATCTGGAACCATGCCAGTAACATTTCCCCCATGACGAGCAACATCTTTAACCACAGAGCTTGAAACATGCTCAAGCACAGGATCAGCAGGTAGGAAAAGCGTTTCGATACCTGCTAATTTGCGGTTCACTAGTGCCATTCCAAGTTCTGCCTCATAATCACCGTTTTGACGCAAGCCTTTGACGATTGCCGTTGCGCCTACTTTTTTGCAATAGTCGGTAATTAAGCCTGTTGTTGAGGAAACAACTATTTTTCCTGCGTTATTGCAGGAGCACGTATCAGCGCAATTACTATGCGTATTACGCAAATTTTTCACAGCTTCGCGAATAATCTGCACACGCTCAGACTCTGAAAACAACGGCGTTTTTGCAGCGTTCACCGCAACAAGCACGTGTACTTCATCAAATAGATGCGTACAGCGTTGTATTACGTCTAAATGGCCGGCAGTGACAGGATCATACGAGCCGGGACACACAGCTATAGTCATGCTTTTAGATTATCACCCACATAGCTCATAGTGAAACGCATAACACAATAGAGTGCGAAAGTTTTCGTGCGTTTGTTGCAATAATGCTTTATGCTAGTTAATACTGACGCTTGATTAAATTAGATTAGATTTAGTCAGGCATGATTATAGAAAGGGATGCGCAATGCTTTCAACGTTATTAGCAGATAGCACACTTAATGCAATTATGGAAGCCGATTCGCAATCCTCTAATCCAGATTCCGGTTCAGGTACATCTACTTCCGTACTTGAGCGTCCGGAAGTAAATGAAGATGCTCGTTTAGACGACGGTGGAAATGCAGACCGATTTGCACACTACGTTTCTAAAGATCGCGTTGAAGAGTCGCGCTTGACAGGGCGACCGGTAGTCGCGTTATGCGGAAAAGTATGGATTCCTCGCCACGAAGCAAACGACTATCCGGTATGCCCTGAGTGCAAGCGCATTTATGACGAAATGGGCAAGCTCAACTTCTAATAAGCAGCGCTACTAGTAAACGCTACTAAGTTTCTAGTAAGCGCTACTAGTAAACACTGCCACTAAGCTGCTTTTTGCCAATGCGCAATTTATAAAACGCGTACTTCAGTTGGGATTGCAGGGTCTCCACGCATCAAACTTTGCGCAGCCAACGGCAATCGTCTCAAAGCAGAAGCGCAATAATCTTGAGCGCGCATAATCGCATCATGCCCCATAAAGTGTTCGTCAGCTTCACCGTCAACCATGTAATCAACCAGCAGATTCTCCCACGAATCTTCAGGCTTAAATTGAGCGAGCGCAACTTCCGAACCGGAAATCACGCGTTCGCAATCTGCCACACCGCAAGAATCGCTGCTGTAATCGTATGAACGATACGCCAACTTTCGTCCAGGCACAGTCGCCTTATTCTTAGACCTCTTAGCAACAGGCTGCATAATGCCATCAGCACCCTCGCGCTCAGTAAGCTTATAAACCATTGCGCAAGTAGGAGCGCCGGAGCCGGTTACAAGCATTGTGCCAATTCCATAAGAATCCACAGGAGCGGTTTGCAAGGAAGCCAAAGCATACTCGTCCAAATCGTTAGTAACTGTAATCTTCGTGTTTTTAGCACCCAACTCGTCAAGCTGATTTCTTACGCGACGAGCCAAAGCGCACAAATCTCCAGAATCAATACGAATTCCACCAAGATCAGGGCCCGCAACTTCCACAGCTGTCTTTACAGCTTCCTCAATATTGTATGTGTCAACAAGAAGCGTAGTGCCCTTGCCAAGAGCGGCAATTTGAGAAGTAAAAGCGTCGCGCTCAGTGTCGTGAACAAGAGTGAAGCAGTGAGCCGCGGTACCAATTGCCTTCAATCCGTAAAGTTTCGCCGCAAGCAGGTTTGCAGTTCCCTTAAAACCGCCAATTACAGCGGCGCGAGACGCAGCAACTGCAGAATATTCGTTCGTACGACGGCCGCCCATATCCATGCAAGGACGTCCTGCGGAGGCAGAAACCATGCGAGCTGCGGCAGACGCAACCGCGCAATCGTAATTAAGAACAGAAAGAAGCACAGTTTCAAGCAAAGTACATTCACCAAAAGTGCCTTCTACCTGCAAAATTGGCGAATTCGGGAAGAACATCTCCCCCTCACGATAACCGGAAATTTTACCGTGGAATCGGAAATTTTCCAGCCATTTAATAGTTTCAGCGCTAACAATTTTACGATCACTTAAGAAACGCAAATCATCTTCCGAAAGATGGAATTTTTGCAGCTCTTCCAAAATGCGACCCGTTCCAGCAACAACGCCATAGCGACGACCCTGAGGCAAATGGCGAGTAAAAATTTCAAAAACGCACTTACGATTTGCAGTGCCGTCCTTAAGAGCAGCGTCAAGCATAGTGTATTCATACATGTCCGTCATAAGAGCAGATGAAATCTCAGCCATGATATTCCTTTCAGTAACGAACAAAATAAAAACAGCTAGGTAATAGATTGGTTCAATAAAGCTAAATCTAAAACCAAATCGCAATAATTGTATCGCTAACTAAAGAGCCGACGCACGAAATGCAACTTCTCAAAGTCACTCTGAGTATGAAGAAGCATTTATAATAGCAATTATGCTTAATAAGACTTTGAACGAAGAGACAACAAAACTTAGTAAAGCCGCGGAAAACTTGCGCTTATACAACACTGCTTCACACAAAACAAGCGCGTTTAAGCCTGCAAAACCTGGGCAAGTTGGCATGTATGTTTGCGGCGCTACAGTGCAAAGCTCGCCGCATATTGGTCATATTCGCGCGGCAATTGCTTTTGACGTAGTACGCCGATGGATGCTGCGCTTAGGATACAAAGTTACGTTCGTTAGAAACGTCACAGATATTGACGACAAAATCATGAAAAAAGCTAGTGAAGCCGGGCAAACTTGGTGGGAACGCGCATATATTTACGAGCGCGAATTTACTGAAGCTTACAACACTTTGGGAGTTTTGCCGCCAACTGTTGAGCCGCGCGCTACCGGCCATATTACGGATATGGTTGAGCTGATTGAGCGCTTAATTGAGCGCGGTCACGCATATGTTATTAAAGACAGCGCCGGAAATCCTACTGGAAACGTCTATTTTGACGTGCCAAGCTGGGAGCATTACGGCGAGCTTACGCACCAAAATCAAAATAGTAATGAAATTGATGGTGACGAAGCTTCCGCAATTGCAGACGAAAAAGGCCCAAGTGTTGACTCAGCAGGAAACGATATTTACAATCCGACTGACCCTGCCGACGCATCCCCAGACAAGCACGATCCTAGAGATTTTGCGCTTTGGAAAGCTCCTTGCGATTTCGACCAGCCGGATGCGCGCTGGAAAACTCCTTTTGGCGAAGGACGACCTGGTTGGCATATTGAATGCTCGGCTATGAGCCACCGTTATCTTGGAGACGATTTTGATATTCACGGCGGCGGATTAGATTTGCGATTCCCACACCACGAAAACGAGATGGCACAAACGCGTGCTGCAGGCTGGAAAAGCGCGAATGTGTGGATGCATTCCGCTTGGGTTACAGCCAGGGGTGAAAAAATGTCTAAATCTTTGGGAAATGGGCTTTCCGTGCCGGTTGTTTTGGCGAATAATTCTGCTTGGGTTGTGCGTTACGCGCTTGGAGCAGTGCAATACCGCGCAATGTTGGAATGGTCGGATCAAGCTTTGGTAGAAGCAAAAGCTGCTTACGATCGCATTACAAACTTCCTTGAGCGAGCAGGCAGATTGCTTGAAAATACGCCGACGCGAGAAGAAGTGCAATCTGTAGACGCAGACTTGCTTCCGGAAGATTTTACGCGCGCAATGAATGACGATATTAACGTTTCTGGCGCAAACGCGGCAATCTTTACAGCAATCCGTCAAGGTAATGCAATTCTTGATGACTGCGCACAAGCACAAAACAGTGGTACGCAAAAACTGCTATATACAGCCGTTTTGCAAGTGCGCGCTATGCTAGACACGCTTGGATTGGATCCTTATGCAGAGCCTTGGACTTCTAACGCAAATAAATCTTCTGCAGCCGGAGCAAACGGGGAAAGCAGTAAGGAATGCGCGGCTTTGGACGCTTTAATCACCTTGCAGCTTCAGGCTAGAGCAGATGCTAGAAAGGCAAAAGATTTTGCTAAAGCAGACGCAATTAGAGATGCGCTGAATAACGCCGGAATCGTAATTGAAGACGGCACTAAAGGATCTTCGTGGCATTTGCAGTAAGAAAGCAACCACACAATAACGCAACGTTAGTAACAGCGGGTAGAATAGGAAAATTATGGCAGCATTTAGTTCGTTAACAGACCGCCTTTCTAGTGCTTTCAAGCATTTGCGCAGTAAAGGCAAGCTTTCAGAATCGGATATTGACGGCACAATCCGCGAGATTCGTCGCGCTCTTCTTGACGCCGACGTTGCTCTTGAAGTTGTGCGCTCCTTTACAGCGCAAATTCGCGAGCGTGCTCTTGGCGAAGAAGTGTCTAAAGCGCTTAATCCTGCTCAGCAAGTTGTGAAAATTGTTAACGACGAGTTGACTAAAGTGCTTGGCTCTGGAGTTGATAGGCCACTTAATTTTGCGAAATACCCGCCTACTGTGATTATGCTTGCGGGTTTGCAAGGCGCTGGTAAGACTACGCTTGCCGGAAAGCTTGGCTACTGGCTTAAGGATTCCGGCCACACTCCTTTGCTTGTGGCGGCGGATTTGCAGCGTCCAAACGCAGTAACGCAGCTGCAGGTTGTTGGCGAGCGCGCTGGAGTTCCTGTTTTTGCGTCGGAAAAGGGCGTGCAAAATGGCGGAAACGCAATTTCTTTGCCATGGTTTACTAAAGGCGACCCGGTTAAAGTTGCACGCGATTCTATTGATTATGCGCGCGAAAAAATGTATGACACTGTGATTATTGATACCGCAGGTCGTTTGGGCGTTGATGAGGATTTGATGAAGCAGGCTCGCAATATTCGCGACGCTGTAAATCCTCAAGAAGTGCTGTTTGTTATTGACGCAATGATTGGTCAGGACGCTGTTCGCACGGCTCAGGCTTTTAACGACGGCGTAAACTTTACCGGCGTTGTGCTCTCTAAGCTCGATGGCGACGCTCGAGGCGGTGCTGCACTTTCGGTTGCAAGCGTTACCGGCAAGCCAATTTTGTTCGCTTCTACAGGCGAAGGTTTGAAGGATTTTGAGATTTTCCATCCGGATCGAATGGCTTCACGCATACTCGATATGGGCGATATTTTAACGCTTATTGAGCACGCTCAGAAGCAGTTCGACGAGGAAGAATCACGTAAGGCTGCCGAAAAGATTGCTGAAGGAAGCTTTGGTTTAGACGACTTTTTGGAGCAGCTTCAGCAAGTTCGTAAGCTTGGTTCAATGAAGAAGCTTTTGGGAATGATGCCAGGAATGGCCGCTCACCGCCAGGAGCTTGAACAGTTTGACGATAAGGAAATTGACCGCACTGAAGCAATTATTCGCTCTATGACTCCTCAAGAGCGTAGAGATACGAAGATTATTGATGGATCTCGCCGCGCGCGAATTGCGGCTGGTGCTGGCGTAAGCGTTTCTAAGGTTAACGCGCTTTTGCAGCGCTTTGAGCAGGCTGCCAAGATGATGAAGCGTATGAGTGGCGGCGCTGGAATGCCTGGAATGGGCGGTATTCCTGGATTTGGCGGACCTGGAGGAAAGTCGAAGCGCAAAGATAAGAAGTCGAAGAAGAAGGGCGGAAAGTCCGGTAATCCAATGCGTCGCGAGGCCGAAGAGCGCGCGTTGCGCGAGAGGCTTTCGGGAGAATCTTCCGGAAGCGGCAGTAACGACGTTGCTGGCTCCGCTTTCGCAAAGCAGCAGCCAAATCCGCAGAATCTTCCTGAAGGCTTACAAGAGCTTATGAATTCTGAAAATTCGAATCAAGATAATCAACTTCCACCTAACTTCGGCGGAGGATTAGCCGGATTATTTGGAAAATAAGCGATTACTCGTAAAAATAAGCGACTATTCGGAAGATGAGTTTTGTATTAGCGATTCTGTGGGTTATATTTGCGGCGCTTCTTTGCTGGCAGCTGCTTCGGTGGCTGCCTGCTGGCGCGGATAAATATAACCCACTTCCGTATATTATTGCGCTTCTTCCGCTTTCGACTTATGTTGTAGTGGCGCTGCTTTTCTTCAGTATTTTCGCTACAGAATGGCAAGTGCTGTACGCATCTAAAAATCCGCAATCGTATAATTTCGCTCAAGCTTACACATATTTATGCATTGCTTACGCGGTACTATTTTTGATTTCACTTAAGTCTTATACGCCGTACTGGTTTGGAAGGTTTAGAAGCGCGCGGAAACAAATGCCGGGAAAATACACGGCAAATGTTTCCGAAACACGCCAAAACAGCAACAAACGCCGGGAAATTACACGGCAAATGTTTCCAAAAAATGCCAAAACAGCAACATTTGCCGGAAAATTACACGGCTTTTGTGGTCACACACACGGATTCGGAAAACAAACGCCGGAAAATTACACGGCAAATGTGGTCAGATTAGGCCAAAACGACAACAAATGCCGGGAAAAGCAGCATCAAGAGATCCGCGTAATGACACTAAATTGCAGATACGGAAAAGCGAATGCTGCTCAAATAATCGAAACTGCGAAAAAATACAACGTAAACACGTTACTTTTACAAGAATTAAGCGAATCCTTAGTAAAAAATCTTGAAAAACTAGGTATTTACGAAATTTTTCCAACTTCTTGCGTAGGTAGCAAAAGCGAGCACAATAACGGTGGATTCAACGCGATTTTTACACAATATTCCGCGATTTCTACTTGCAACAATGCTGTAAAAATTGAGGCTGCAAGCGTTCCTAGCGTTACAACTTACTTAGATTTTGGCGATGAAAAAAACGTTTGCGTTAAGTTTGCTTCCGCGCATCCAAAGTCGCCAATGCGAGGATGTTCTGCTTGGAGTGAGGGAATCCGCGCGCTGGCAAAAGTTGGTAATGCTGCAGAAACTACAGAAACTGCGGAAACTTGCGAATTATCTACCCTCACAATCCTTACAGGCGATCTTAATTCAGCAATCGACCACCCAAGTTTTCGTTCTCTTTTAAAATCCGGATTTTTAGACGCTTCTATTTGCCTTGGAAAGCGCCTAAAAACTTGGCCTACCTGGCTTAAATGGCCGAATCTTACTCTTGATCACGTTCTATTTTGCGCAAAAAACTTGCACGCCAAAGCAGTGTGGCAAAAAAACGCCGTAATAGACGGCACTGATCACCTTGCATACATCGCATCAATAGCCCTATATTCTCTGGAATAAAAACGTCCAAGCGCGCAGGCATAATGGATAAGTTATTCGCGTGAATCGGCGCCCTCTTCCCGACCACGTGAGGAACATGTGGAAGCTCGCAAGGAGTGCCCCACACCCGAACGAAATTCCGCGACTCTAGTTATAAGGAGAGCCATTTTGGCAACCAAGATTCGTCTTAAGCGACTCGGCAAGAAGTTCTATGCCTTCTACCGCGTGGTCATTTCTGATTCGCGCAACAAGCGCAACGGTCAGTCCATTGAAGAGATTGGCGTTTACGATCCAAACAAGCAGCCATCTATGATTCAGATTGATTCTGAGCGCGCACAGTACTGGCTTGGCGTTGGCGCACAGCCAACCGAACCAGTGTTGAAGCTCTTGAAGATCACCGGTGACTGGCAGAAGTTCAAGGGTCTTGACGGCGCTGAAGGTACTTTGAAGACTTCCGAAGCTGGCCCAGATGCACAGGCTCGCGTTGAGGCTGTTGAAGCTGAAGCTCAGAAGTTGAAGGCCGCTAAGTCTGAAGCCGCTGCAAAGGCAAAGGCCGCAGCAGAAGCTGCTGCAAACGAAGCTGAAGAAGCTCCAGCTGAAGCACCAGCAGAGGCCGCTGAAGCTGCCGAAGCCGAGGAAAAGGCTGAGTAATCATGCTGGCTCAAGCTGTGGAACATCTCATTAAAAACATCGTGGATTTTCCAGATGATGTGTCGGTGCGTTCTCACGAAAACGCTCGCGGCGAACTGCTGCGCGTACGCGTGAATCCTGAAGACATTGGCCGTGTAATCGGCCGAAACGGTCGTACTGCTAATGCTATTCGCATTGTTGTGCAAGCCTTAAGCAATCACAATGTGCGCGTAGACATTATGGACGTACGTAAGTGAGATGAACGTGGCCTTAGACCAACAATCTTTTGACAACCCTCAGCAAAGTCGTAATGACCTGCTGAGGGTTTGTCGTATCGGCAAAGCCCAAGGTTTAAAAGGCGAAGTAACTGTACAAGTCTTTACCGACGAACCTTACGAACGTTTCGAGCCTGGAAACGTGTTATGCACTGCCGACGGCGAGCGCGAGTTTGTTATTGAGCGCGCACGAACTTTTAAAAATCGCTGGATTCTGCTGTTTGAAGAATCACAAAATCGCAACGATGCTGAAGCTCTTAATGGCATTGAATTGTATGCGCCTGCGGAAGATGCGCAAGAGCTTGCTGCCGAAAATGCTTGGTATATTAAGGATTTGGTCGGTTTGCAAGCGCGGCTTTGCGAGGAAAATCAGCTTGGGATGCCGGCTTGCACTATTGGAAAAGTTGTGGATGTGCTCGACGGTGCGCAATCTTTGCTAAAAATCCGCTTGAATAATCCTGTTGACGACGATAATAAGACTGCACTTGTGCCATTTGTTGAGGCGCTTGTGCCGGAGGTTGACGTCGATGAAGGGTATTTGACTATTGACCCTCCAGGCGGCTTAATTCCAGGTCTTTCGCAATAGAGTGCATTATGATGGACATCGATATTGTTTCCGTATTCCCAGAGTATTTTCAAATGCTCGATTTGAGCCTACTTGGCAAGGCTCAAAATAACGGCTTACTTAAGATTCGCGCGCACAATTTGCGAAAGTGGACTCACGACGTGCATCAGTCAGTTGATGATACTCCTGTTGGCGGCGGCGCCGGGATGGTTATGAAGCCGGAAGTTTGGGCTGAATGCTTAGACGAGCTGCTAAATTTGCAAGATGTGCAAAGTGCGCAAGCGCAAGATACACAAGCACAAGATACACAAGATTTACCGATTCTTATTTTCCCAAACCCTTCTGCCCCACTATTTACGCAAAAAGATGCAACGGAATTAAGTCACGCTAATCATTTGCTATTTGGATGCGGACGCTACGAAGGCTACGACGCACGAATTCCGGAATATTACCGCGCAAAAGGCATCGACGTGCGCGAATATTCGATTGGTGACTACGTGCTTAACGGCGGCGAAGTTGCAGTAAGCGTTATGCTTGAAGCGATTACGCGCCTAATTCCTGGATTTATGGGAAATCCTGAGTCGATTGTTGAAGAGTCTTATACTGGTTCGGACGCGCTGTTGGAACATCATCAGTACACGCGTCCGACTACTTGGCGCGGTATAAGCGTTCCGGAAGTGCTTACTTCTGGAAATCATGCGAAGGTAGACAGATTCCGCCGCGATGAGGCACTTTCTAGAACTAGCGAGATTCGACCGGATTTAATTAAGCAACTTGACTGCCACAAACTAGATAAAGCGGATCGAAAAACACTCATGGCTCTCGGATGGGAAGTTTCCGGCGAGCACCCTCGCAAAACCTTATGAAAAATAAGATTAGTCGCGAGAAGGCTGAATAAACAAAACAGCAGTTTCGCCGTAATTGCGCGTGTCAAACAGCTCCCAACCCTCAGGAACCGCCGGAGCGACGCTACGCGCGCTGCGTTCAAGCACAATCAGCGTGTCAGCTGCAACGCTAGCAACGCCACTAGTAATCATCGAAGCCAATAAGCTTTCACAATCCGCAGTTTCGTAAGCATAAGGCGGATCAATAAAAATCAGCTCGAACGCTTCCCCACTATAATCTGCAACGAACTGCTCCGCGCGCTTTCGAATCACCCTCATAGAAAGCGCAGAATCCCAAGATTTTGAACTCTGCAAGGTCTTCGCCGTACGAAGTATAAGAGATGCAGCCTGAGCGTTCGCTTCAACCGAAATCAGCTCGCGCGCGCCTCTAGATAGTGCCTCAACTCCTAACGCACCTGTGCCGGCGAATAAATCAAGAACGCGAGCATTGTGCATAACATCCCACGAATCAAGCCTGGAAAATATGGCTTCTTTCGTGCGATCTGTGGTCGGCCGCGTGCAAGATTGCGCCGAAGTAAGTGGCAAAGATTTGAAACGTCCCGCAATAATATGCATACTTCTAGCTTAGCTGTAACCTCAAACGCAAACAAATGCCGCGCATTTTCCTGCAAATGTTCCTGTAGCTTTGCAGTATTGCTCTGCTTACGTTGAGTATTTATTGCTTAAAGAACACTAGCATCATTGCTACTGCACGCATCACACCAGGCACACATACCACACACCAACCCACAGTTTGTTTTGCGACTTTAGTGTACGAATACCAGTGTGGTAGAGATTTGAGATTTTTCGCACTGAGAAAATATTAAAGCAGGTAGTTTGCACCAACACGCAGCTTAATTTTTCGACTTTAGTTGCACTTAGTAAACCACGCACCTGCGTAACTTTCTGCACGAGTCTATGAGTTTTGTGTTGACGGTTAGTGTGTTGAGAGGCTGGAAAAATTGTGTTCAGCAATAAAAGAGGACTGAGGAAGCAACATTGTTAAAAATAGGCGAACACGGCAAAATACTTTAACAGTTAAAGCGACGAAGGACGGGATTTGCGCAAACACAAATTTTCTAGCCTCGTCAAAACCAAAGAACAAAATCAGTTACAAAACTCATAGACGAAAGCCAAGAATAACGAAAATAAACTCGCGCCACAATCTAAGCACTCAAGCAGGTCGTCACGCAACAACAAACGCCGGAGAAAATTCCCCGGCGTTTGCAGTCAAAAACAACACTACTTAACTTACTTATTTACTTCTTCAGGATTCGGGATTAAGAAGGAGCAAGCAAACGCAAGTGCAAGCAACACAATGCCCGCAACCATAGAAGCCATGTATCCGCCTGTTGCACCATTAGTTCCTGCAACATTTGTCATCACAGCGTAAAGAATTGCAAAGCTCAAGCCAGCACCCAAGTTAAACGCTCCAGCATTCATGCCTGGCAAGTAGCCTGGATTATCTTTTGGAGAAAGCACAATACCAAGTCCGTTAAGCATAATGTTGGCAATACCAGCGTAGCTTACGCCCATAGCGAGCGAAAGCACCACAAGAGCCCACACAGAAGGAACTCCAGCAACATAAATGCCAAAAAGCACACCAACCATGCTCAACAAAATTCCCACGCGAAGCACCAAACGGTATCCAAACTTTGCTGCCAAAATACCGGCAATAGGTCCGAACAGGAATCCAATAATTGCGTAAGGTGTAAGCGTTGCAAAGCTCACAACATCAGCACCCAAATGCGCACCAGCCTTCGCATCCTGCGCAAGCTGCGGCACAACGCCGTTCATCAAAGCGAATACGCCAGTCATCGTCAAAAGCGTGCAAGAAAGAAGACCCCACGTGCGACGCTGCTTCATGTAATGCGTAGAAACAAGCGGAGCTGCGCTATTGCCCTCAATCTTCCAGAACACGACGAAGAACACAACAGCCACAACCACAAGTCCTGCAATCATAGTCAAGTTTGCGGAAGCAAGCTTATCAATCTCATTAATTGCAAGATATGCTGCCAAGAACGCAATACCAAGAGTTATAACGCCCAGCCAGTCCATTCGCGGCGTTTCTTCAGCGTGAGATTCATCCGCTGCAAGCACAACCATAACAACTGCAACAACAGCAATACCTGCCATGGTCCAGAATACGGAACGGAATCCATAATTGCCAGCAAGCCATCCGCCAAGAAGGGCGTCAACGCCTGCAATACCGCCGTTTACAGAAGTTAAGATTGCCATCAATCTTGCGTAACGTTTTTCTTCAGCAACGCGAACGCGCAGCATAATCAAGCACATTGGGACCACAGGGCCAGACGCACCTTGCAAAATACGGCCAATCATCAAAATGTTAACGTCTGGAGCAAGAGCTGAAACAACGCAGCCTAAAATCGTAGAAATTAAAATGCCAATAAGCACCTTCTTACGACCAACTAAATCAGCTAATCGCGGCAAAAACAGCGAGAACAAAGCTGCTGCAGTGAAGAATACCGTTTGAGTTAAGCCGATTTGCGTATCAGTTGTGTGAAGCTCTTTTGTCATCGTTGCCAATGCTGGAGACAGCATTGAAGCGTTGAGTTGGAATGCAAAAATTGCCACAAGAAGCGCAGTCATTAGCGCTACGATTGAGCGGCCGCCTTTATCTAACATGGAAGGCGCTGGAGATGAAACCTCAGTCATAATAACCTCGTATCAAAATTTGATAATACTTGGAAAATATCCGCAATAATTCTAGTACAATTAGCCAATACGCTTAAGCGCGTCTACAATCAAATCCCAGAATTTATTGAAATCAAGCTTCGTAGCAACCTGAGTATGGCACTCGGCAGCAGAAGGCTCAGGTCCGCGCAAATCCGCAACTGTCATACCAAGCGTCAAATCACCCTTAATTTCAACGTCAAGCGGGCAGCGACGAGTTTGAACAACACTGTGGTCAATCAAATACGCAATCGTGCAAGGATCGTGCACAGGCGGATCAATAAAGTCCTGATTATTCTGGTATGCCTTGCGGAAGAAGTCCATCAAACCGCTGGCAAACGCGGCAAGAGGCGTGCCGACTGCGTCAATCTTTGCTTGAGCTTCCGGCGTGCAAAGAGCCTGATGCGTTAAATCAAGGCCAACCATTGTAATAGGCCATGCCTCATTAAACACAACGTGTGCAGCTTCCGGATCCGTCTTAATATTAAACTCCGCAACCGCGCTCCAATTTCCAACGTGGTAGCCGCCGCCCATAAGCACGACTTCCTTAACGCGGCTAACAATTCTAGGCTCCATGCGCACAGCCATAGCAATATTCGTAAGCGGGCCGGTTGGAACGAGAGTAATTGTGCCTGGCTCGTGGCTCATAATCGTGTCAACAATCCAATTTACAGCGTGACCTTCGTCCAATGGGCGCGTCGGTTTCGGAAGAGTTACGCCATCCAAGCCAGTTTCTCCGTGGACTGCAGCCGCAACTTCCAGCGGACGAATCATAGGACGATCGCAGCCTGCGTGTACAGGAATATTCGTAGCATGTGCCATTTCCAGCGTTGCGCGCGCATTATACGTGACTTTTTCGAGGCTTTGGTTGCCGCCAACAGTTGTTACGCCAATCAAGTCGATATTCGGATTGCCAAGTGCTAACAAAATAGCCATTGCATCATCATGACCAGGATCGCAATCCAGGATTATTGAAGTCATTATTACTCCTTTGTAAGCTGATTCATTTTTAAGTGCGATGCTATAAGTCACATACATTTTTAAGTGCGACACTAAAATCGCATAACATTTGTTTATACAAATAAACAAATGACCATAAATAAGTATAGCAGGCCGACGCTTTATTGCAATAAGATTTCTGAACAGTACAAAAGCGGCATGAAAAAAGGGTTTCTAGCGATTTGCTAGAAACCCCGTTCGCGGATGAGGCGAGATTCGAACTCGCGGTAGGTTTCCCTACAACGGTTTTCAAGACCGTCTCCTTAGACCGCTCGGACACCCATCCAATCTGTGCGCAAACGCGACTAATACGCTCTTAACGCACAGGGGTTAAGCATATCATTACGCGTGGAACGCGACTCTCACGCTTCCCACTTCGTAGGTTCAATAACTTCCTTACCGCCCATATAAGCCTGCATTGCCTTTGGAATATCAATCGAACCATCTTCATGCTGATGATTTTCCAAAATAGCCACAAGCCAGCGCGTAGTAGCCAAAGTGCCGTTCAAAGTGCTTACTGGACGAGTTCCGCCATCTTCCATGCGTTCGCGCACATTCAAGCGACGAGCCTGATACTCGGTGCAGTTAGAAGTAGAAGTAAGCTCACGGTAGCGACCCTGCGTTGGAACCCAAGCTTCGCAATCAAACTTGCGAGCCGCAGAAGAACCAAGATCGCCTGCAGCAGTATCAATAATGCGGTAAGGCACTTCCACCTTAGCAAGCATTTCCTGCTCCATACCAAGCAACTTTTGATGCTCGGCGCGAGAATCTTCTTGCTTGCAGTAAACGAACATTTCAACCTTGTCGAACTGATGCACGCGAATAATTCCGGAAGTATCCTTTCCAGCAGCGCCAGCCTCACGACGGTAGCAGCTCGACCATCCGCAATAACGCAAAGCACCATTGCTCAAGTCAAGAATCTCATCCTCGTGCATACCAGCCAAAGCAACTTCGGAAGTACCAACCAAATACTGATCATCTGGCTCGCGAAGGCGGTAAATCTCATCCGCGTGAGAATTCAAGAAGCCAGTTCCGCGCATAACTTCTGGGCGCACCAAAGTTGGCGTAATTGCAAGCGTAAAGCCGCGCTCCTCTGCTTGATCTACAGCCATAGTAAGCATTGCGATTTGCAAACGAGCCACAGCACCTCGCAAGAAGTAGAAGCGAGAACCTGCAACCTTTACGCCACGACGCATATCAATGCCAGCAACGCCTGTACCAAGAGTTAAATGATCCTTTGGCTCAAAGCCTTCAGCTGCAAAATCGCGAGGCGTTCCAACCTTATTAACGACCACGTAGTCGTCTTCGCCGCCTTCTGGAGCCTCATCTTCAACGATGTTGGAAAGCTTCCACATTGCGGTTGTGTAGTCGGCAGTAGCTTTTTCGGATTCTGCCTTGTATTCAGCAACCTTTTGAGCCAATTCCTTAGTTTCGGCAATAAGCGCGGCTTTTTCTTCCGCAGGAGCAGACGCAACCTTCTTACCAATCGCCTTCTGCTCAGCGCGAGCAGCTTCAAAAGCCTTAAGAGCATCACGGCGCAAATCGTCATTGCGCAACACTTCATCGACTAGTTCAACAGACTCGCCACGCTTGCGCTGCGATTCCTTAACTACGTCGGCATGTTCACGAATAAATTGAATATCAAGCATGCAACCTAGCCTAGTGCCGCAAGGCGACAGATAAATATATAGATAAGTATGCACATAAATATACACATAAATATGCAAACAAATATGCAGATAAATATATGGGGTATACTTATACAAACGGACTAAAGATAGGAGAAAAAATGGCAGTTATTCACGCAAGCCAGGAAGATTTCATGTCTATTGTTGAGTCTAACGAAATTGTTTTCGTTGACTTTTGGGCAACATGGTGCGGTCCGTGCCGTTCCTTTGGTCCAATTTTTGAATCCGTAAGCAATAATCATCCAGATATCGCTTTTGTTAAAATCGACATTGACGAAAATCAGCAAATAGCCGAAGAAGCAGAAATTCATTCTATTCCAACTATTCAGGTCATAAAAAATGGCGGATTGGTTTGGAATCACCAAGGTGCTATAACTGCTAACGATTTAGAGTTGGTAGTTTCAAAAGCAAAAGAACTTGTGACGGACGACGATTCCGAAGACTAAAATTCATAAACGTTGAAATAACGCCCTTCTCTTTACGTGCTACTAGAATATTAATAACTTTGGTTATTTGCCAACTTGGTTATTCGCATTCAGGCACTTGATTGTGTTATTTGCTTTGATTGCGTTTACTCAACAAAGGGAGATTTATGGCCACCAGTCACCGAAATCATACTGTTACGCTTAGTTCGCTCAGTTTACGTCAGTGGGCTAAGTTTGGTGCGATTATTGTGAGCTCCGTAGCTTTGGTGGCACTCGGCTTTACTTCCCGCGGCTTTTACACTTCATCCAAAGAGCATGCAGCACCTGTTACTTCGTATTCTGCAACTGATTCCACGCAAGTTTCTCGTGGCGCTGCTCGAGATGTTTTCACTAAAGGCGCAACTTCATATATAAACGTTGTTATAAATGGAAATCATCGCACGATTTTAGGCACTAATTTTACCGACGTAAAATCAGTTTTAGACGCTGGCGATATTACTCTTGAACCGCACGATGTTGTAACGCCTTCACTTAACACAAAAGTTGACGAATCAACCGTTATTACAATCAATCGCGCCGGAGCAAAGCTCGAAACTTCCGACGATCCGATTGCTTTTAACGTTGTGAAAAAAGAAACAGCAGCTCTTCCAAAAGGTACTGAAAAAGTGCAAAGCCAGGGCGCTGACGGCGTTATGGAAACAGCAAAAATAGTTACGCGCACAAAAGGTAAAGTTGTTTCTTCCAACATTTTCTCCTCCTACGTAAAGAAAGCTCCAAAAGACAAGGTTATTCTTGTTGGAACTGGCGGCGCTTCGGCAAATCTTGGATTAGCTGCTTCTATTGGAACTACAGTTCCAGCTGGCGAAATGCAGCAATGGGCTCACGACTGGCTTATTTCCAACGGTTATAGCGAAGCAGACTTTACAGCTACAGTGTTCATTATTTCTCATGAATCAGGCTGGAGAGTAAATGCTATGAATCCTTCTGGCGCTTACGGCTTGCCTCAAGCTTTGCCGGGTGGAAAGATGGCTTCTGCGGGCGCTGACTGGGCCACGAATTATCAGACTCAGCTCCGCTGGTTCTGGAATTACTGCAACGGCCGCTACGGTTCTATTCAGGGAGCTTATCAGCACTGGCTTTCCTACCGCAGCTACTGATTTAGGCAATTTTAATTTTTAAATATAATTTGTGCCAAAACGCGTAAGTTTCGCAAGTAGGTGCCGCAAGTCGGTGCCGCAAGTCGGTTCATTACGCTGACTACGCACGCTGACTGCGCACGCTTGTTTAGCGCGCTGATTTTACACATTGGTTTTACACGCTTTTAGCTTTTAGAAAAGAAAAGGATTTTATTGTGGCAATAGCAAATTGGCTATCTTTTGAAAGCCGTAATCTCAGCCATGCTTTGGCAGGAGAAGAAGCATACCGCAATAATCGTCTTACTAAACCTGCACTAATTTCCCTTGCAATTCTTACATTTATTACCTTCATAGGCAATTTTGCGCAACTGCAACTTACGGCAGCTCTTCCAACAATCGTGCAAGAATTTGGCATAAGTGTTACAACAGGCCAGTGGCTAACCTCTATTTTCCAGCTGATTATGGCAATTATGGTGCCGCTTACAGCGTTCTTAACTCGCCGCTTTTCAACGCGTCAAATTGTTATTACTTCCATGCTTCTTTTTACAATCGGCTCAGTTCTTGCGTGGCTAAGTAACGATTTTATGATGGCACTTATTGGCCGCGCTCTAGAAGCGATTGGCACTGGCGTAATGTGGCCTGTTTTGCAAATAACCGTCTTCTCCGTATTCCCTGTTACTAGACGCGGCATGGCCATGGGTAGTGTCGGTATGGCAATGAGCATTGCTCCAGCAATCGGCCCTACTATTGGTGGTTTGCAAACTGATATTAACGGATGGCGATCAATCTTCTTCTCTCTTACGATTATCGGCATAATTTCCGTGATTTTATCGGTTCTTTTCTTGCATAATTTTGGAGAACACGATCCTAACGCTCACGCCGACTTCTTCTCGGTTGGCCTTTCAATTATTGGTTTTGGCGGACTTATGTTCGGCTTCACTAATATTGAAGGATGTGGAATTGCGAATCCGCTTTCTTGGGTTCCTATGGTTGTTGGCGCTTTTGGAATTGCTTGGTTTGTTATAAGACAGTTGATAGCACAGAAGAGTGGGCGTATACCTCTTCTAGGTATTGGCGTGCTTAAGAATCGTTACTTTATGATTGGCACAATTTGCGCATGCTTAACTTTCTTCGCTTTTAGCTCGATTATGGTGCTTATTCCGCTTTATATTCAGTCTGACCGCGGTTTTTCTGCCACGATGAGCGGCCTAATTCTACTTCCAGGTGCTTTTGGAATGGCGATTTCGCAATATTTTGGCGGACACATGCTGGATCGTTTTGGCGTTAGACCAGTTGCAATGGCAGGCTCTATTATTCTGCTTTTTGGCACTGTAATGATGAGTCTTATTGACATGAATACGTGGATTTGGTGGATTTCTATTTGGCAATTCACGCGCCAAATTGGTATGGGGTTCTTGCTTATGCCAATAACAACCTGGTCGCTTAATTGCTTGCGTCCAGAAGAGCTTGGCGATGGTTCTGCAGTAACTAATACTATGCGTCAGCTTTGGGGTGCGATTGGCGCTCCTGTGCTAGTAGTTACTATGACGGTTCTAACAACGTGGCATCATACTGTTACTGGCACCGGTCACGCAGCAGATGTTGCTGCCAGCATTTTTGGCGTGCAATGGACGCTACGTATTAGCGCGATTATTACAGCTGTTATGGCACTACTGGTCATTTTTGGCGTTAAAGGTGAAGGAACAGGATCAGCGCATAACCTTGCGCGCAGGGCAATCAATCGAATGCGCGTTCTGCATATTCCTCACGCAACAGAGCATCACGATGTTATGCACGATCACACACATCATCAATACTAAATAGCTCTCAGGCGACCAAAACTACTCACGACTGAGTCGTTTTGGTCGGAATCTGCCGTAAAAGCGACATAAACTACTCACGACTGCGCTGTTTAGGTCGCCTTTCGTTTTAAGACACGTGATTTACTGCACAAATCCAAGATGATGCTGAGTAGCACCAGAGTCTTCGTTGTCAAACTCCCCCGCATCTGCAGCATCAACCAACGTCATGGCAGCATCAGCAAGATCCGGTCGCAACGCGTCCAACCAGTGGATGCGCGAATCCCTACCAAACCAACCCATTTGTTTGCGCGCTAGCCTACGAGTTTTCTGCGCAATATCCTCAAAAGCCGCATCCTCGCTCCATACGCCATCCAAATAATCCATAATCTGCTGGTAGCCGAGCGCACGAGCCGCCGTAACCCCCAATCGCCCTCGAATTGCACGCACTTCGTCCACAAAACCCTGCTCGCGCATCAACTGCGTACGCAAATTCACACGCTTATCTAAATCGTCACGCTTTAAATCTAAACCAATTTGCAAGCAATCAATCACATACTTATAGCGCGGAAGTGTTGCAGAATAAGGCTTTCCTGTAAGCTCAATCACTTCAAGCGCGCGTATTGTTCGGCGAGGATTGCGCGCATCCATATGAGCTGCGGCAACCGGGTCCTTCCGCTGCAACTCCGCAAAAAGCGCTCCTGCACCCTCTTTGCGCTCGCGCTCCTCCAAGGCCGCACGAATAGTCGCATCCGTACCAGGAAAAGTAATATCATCCACGGCAGCGCGCGCATACAATCCAGAACCGCCAACTAAAATCGGCCTAACACCGCGCGACTGCAGCTCACGAATGCACTTTCTCGCAAGATCTTGAAAACGCGCGACGGTCATAGTCTCCTCTGGATCGATAATATCCAGCAAATGATGCGGCACTTCCGCCTGCTCCTGAGCGCTCGCCTTCGCTGTACCAATATCCATATGCCGGTACATTTGATACGCATCTGCATTGATGATTTCCGCGCGCACTCCGCGTTCAGCTAATTTTTTTGCCAGCGCAATACCAAGACCTGTTTTGCCGGAAGCTGTAGGGCCTACGATTGAGATCACTTTCGGCACGTGATTTTGCTTATTTTCCGCCACGTCACGCTCCTTCAACACGTTACGCTCCTCAACTTACGCGCATACAAATCAGATTTATCTTAAATATTATAGATTAACCTACAGTTTAGCAGTTTCTCGAGTATTATAGAAAGACGTGATACTTGATCGTCATAATCGCGTAAACGCAGCAGAATTGTACGCCCGCCTTCACAGCAACGAAGCAATTAGTGAGCAGGGCGTCGAAAACAATACCTATATAGATAACAATACAAATACGCACGAGCAACACGAACACGAGCACGCTTCGCATAATTGCCCAAACTGCGGCAAATCCAACTCCCCAATGCTGCCGGAAGATCAAATCGACGAATTCGTAAACATGATGCAAGTTTACGAAGGCGCAATGTACGAAATAAGCACAAAGCTTGAGATTCTCGACAGCGAATTCCAGGTGCGCTTCTCTCACGACCCAATTCACCACATGGAGCGCAGACTTAAATCGGTCCACTCTATTTTTGAAAAGCTGCAGCGCCGCAATCTGGAAATTTCTACGCGCTCTATACGCGACAATCTTTTCGACGTTGCTGGCATTCGCGTCATCTGCAATTATTGCGACGACGTGTACTCCGTAGCTCAGTACCTTTCTAAACAAACAGATATTCAGGTGCTGCGAGTCAAGGATTATATTAAAAATCCTAAGCAGAACGGATACCGCAGTTTGCACGTGATTTACGCCGTGCCTGTGTTCTTGTCGTCGGGCGCGCATTATACGCCGGTTGAAGTGCAGTTCCGCACAATTGCAATGGATTATTGGGCTAGTTTGGAACATGCTTTGCGATATAAGTCCGGTTTGCCGGACGCAAAGTTGGCCGAGCACTCGCAGACTTTGCTTGATTGCGCACGCAGTTTGCAAAATATTGAGGCACAGATGCAGGGCATTCACCGCGATATTAACGGCGCTCCTCGCGCTGAAGAAGCACCAAATAGCAGGGCGTAAGAATAGTTGCGTTAAGGCGCACGCACATACTTGCTTTGTGCAAACGTACTAAATTACGTTACAATTTTTAGCATTTTTTAAGATGCATCAGCTAAAATATTATGAGAACGTTGTCTTGACAGCGTTTTATTTCATAGCTGTTAAGGAGAAATTATGACAAACTTTACGCAAGATTATTACGGAGCGAGCGCTCCTGAAGTAATCGACACTAATGCTACTTACGCTTTTGAAAAAGCAAAAAGAATTTCTGTAGGTCGCACTTACGGTGAAATGACAATTGGTCTTGCTGTGACTGCACTAGTTGCAATGTTTACGCAAACCAGTAATTTATTCTTGCAATTTATGCTTGCAACTCGCGGCTGGGGTTGGATTTTGCTAATCGGCGCGCAAATTATCATATCCGTTTTTATGGGCACTCGCATTATGAAAATGAGCACTACTACAGCACGCGTTCTGTTTTACGTTTATTCTGCTCTAACCGGTTTTACGCTCAGCACTATTTTTATGGTGTTTAGCTTAGGTTCGATTGCGCTCGTATTTGCGTTAACTGCAGGATTCTTCCTTTGCTTGACTATGCTTGCGCTTACTACGAAGATGAATCTACTTAAAGCTGGGCCAATTCTTATGGTTGCGCTTATTGCGTTAGTTATTACGCAAGTTATTTTGATGTTCGTCGCTCCTGGTGCGGGCGTATTGCGAATTGTTGCGGCTATTGGAATCCTGATTTTTGCTGGTCTAACCGCTTACGATGCGCAAGCAACTCGCTCGCTTCTTGAGCAGTACGCAAATCAGCCAGAAATGGTAAAGAAGCTGTCGATTTTCTGCGCTTTCCAGCTTTATTTGGACTTCATTAACATGTTCATTTATTTGCTGCAGCTGCTTGGGAATAACAGAGATTAGTAGTTCTGATTTTCTAAACATAAAAACCCTGCTGATTCGTTCGGCAGGGTTTTTATTTATGTGTTCTACTCTCCAAACATGAGACCAGTCGCGCGCATTTGGAGCGCCACACCAGACCAAACCCCTCCAAACGCCGGAAAAATACACGGCAAATGTGGTCAGCCAAGGCAAAAACGACAACAAATGCCAGAGAACTACACGTCGAATGTTTCCCAAACAGGCAACCAGAGACCCTAACGCAGTACGCAATCTGCACTAATGTCCAATAATCTACAATCAGAGGCCCTAACGCAGTAGCCCATCTGCACCAGTGCCCAAAAATGGGCAAAATGAGACACTCGCGCAGAAAACAGGTCGTCGCGCCAACACGAGAACACTGCCCCACATTTGGAGCGCAAAACTGCCTCCAAGCCTCCAAAAGCGAGATGAATTACCCGCATTTGGAGCGATACGCCAGAGCAAACCCTCCAAAAGCGAGCATCAAATCCCGCATTTGGAGCGCACACGAATACAACAAAAAAGACCCCACGAGTTTCCTCGCGGGGTCTTTGTTAAGCCTTAGCTAATATTTTCAGTTAGAAAATACTAGGCAAGAATCTTGGTCACACGACCGGAACCAACGGTACGGCCACCTTCACGAACTGCGAAGGTCAAGCCCTCTTCCATTGCGATGGCCTGGATCAACTCAACAGTGAATGTTGCGTGATCGCCTGGCTGAACCATCTCAACGCCGTCTGGCAAGGTGATAACGCCGGTAACGTCGGTGGTGCGGAAGTAGAACTGTGGACGGTAGTTGGAGAAGAACGGCGAGTGACGGCCACCTTCGTCCTTGGTCAAGACGTAAACTTCGCCTTCGAACTTGGTGTGTGGGGTCACAGAACCTGGAGCAGCCACAACCTGGCCACGCTCAACGTCGGTACGGTTGATACCACGGAGAAGAAGACCAGTGTTATCGCCAGCTTCTGCCTCATCCATCTGCTTGTGGAAGGTCTCGATGGAGGTAACGGTGGTGGTCTGGGTTGGACGCAAGCCAACAATCTCCACTGGGGTGTTGATTGGGAGCTTACCACGCTCAACACGACCGGTAACCACGGTACCACGACCGGAGATGGTGAACACATCTTCGATTGGCATCAAGAATGGCTTGTCAAGATCGTGAGTTGGGGTTGGGATGTACTCGTCAACAGCCTTCATAAGTTCCTTGACGGTCTCTACCCACTTGTCGTGATCTGGAGCGTCATCGTGCAAAGCACCGTAAGCAGAGGTGCGGATGACTGGGCAGTCGCGATCGAAGCCGTTTTCTTCGAGGAGGTCACGGACCTCTTCTTCAACGAGGTCAATAAGCTCTGGGTCATCAACCATATCGCACTTGTTCAAAGCAACGAGGATCTTCGGGACACCGACCTGCTTTGCGAGCAAAACGTGCTCACGGGTCTGAGCCATAGGACCATCGGTAGCAGCAACCACGAGGATTGCGCCATCCATCTGAGCAGCACCGGTGATCATGTTCTTAACGTAATCAGCGTGGCCTGGAGCGTCCACGTGAGCGTAGTGACGCTCAGCGGTCTGATACTCGATGTGTGCGATGTTGATGGTAATACCGCGTTCCTTCTCTTCTGGAGCGGCATCAATCTGATCGAAGTCATACTGAGGGTTCAAATCAGGATATTCGCTGTGCAGCACCTTGGAGATAGCCGCGGTCAGAGTAGTCTTGCCGTGATCAACGTGACCAATGGTACCAATGTTGACATGCGGCTTAGTACGCTCGTACTTTTCCTTTGCCATGTGTTTGTCCTCCTGGACGTCTCGTAGTTTGCTTTACACGAATGTGTAAAGTCTTTCGCTACATATTTACTGGGTTTCTGGGTTAGGTGCCACTTCGGTGCCAGAACCCAGTCAACGTAGAAATTCTAGCGTTGACCGGGGACAGAAAACACCGAAGTAGCGTGCGCTTTATTCGCCGCGCTGAGCCTTAATAATCTCGTCCGAAACAGCCTTCGGGACCTCTGCGTAAGAGTCCATCTGCATGGTGAACATTGCGCGGCCCTGAGTCTTGGAACGAAGATCGCCGATGTAGCCGAACATTTCGCTCAGCGGCACCTTTGCGTCAATAACCTTAACGCCGGTTGCATCAGTCATAGACTGGATGTTACCGCGGCGAGAGTTCAAATCGCCCATGACATCGCCCATGTACTCTTCTGGAGTACGGACTTCGACTGCCATAATTGGTTCGAGAATTACCGGATTAGCCTTTGGTGCAGCTTCCTTGAAGCACATGGAACCTGCAATCTTGAAGGCCATTTCCGAAGAATCGACATCGTGAGTCTGACCGTCGGTGACGGTTGCCTTTACGCCCACAACTGGGAAGCCAGCCAACACACCGGACTCCATAGCTTCCTGCACACCTGCGTCGATGGAAGGAATGAATTCCTTGGTAATGTGGCCGCCGGTAACTTCGTTGACGAACTGGTAAGTTTCGCCAGATTCTGTGTCGAGAGGCTCGAAGTTCATCAAAACCTTAGCGAACTGACCAGAACCACCGGTCTGCTTCTTGTGAGTGTATTCCTGGTTCATAACAGCCTTACGAATGGTTTCACGGTAAGCAACCTGTGGCTTACCAACATTCGCTTCGACCTTGAACTCGCGGCGCATACGATCAACGATAATGTCAAGCTGAAGCTCGCCCATACCGGAAATCAAAGTCTGGCCGGATTCCTCATCGGTCTTAACCTGGAAGGTAGGATCCTCGTCAGAAAGCTTAGCCAAAGCCAAGCTCATCTTTTCCTGATCAGCCTTCGTCTTTGGCTCCACAGCCACCTCGATAACAGGATCTGGGAAGGTCATGGATTCCAAGGAGATTGGGTTCTTTTCGTCGCACAAGGTATCACCAGTGCTGACGTTCTTCAAACCAACGAAGGTGTAGATGTTACCAGCTTCTGCGGAATCTACAGGATTTTCCTTATCAGCGTGCATCTGGAAGATCTTACCAACGCGTTCCTTCTTGGACTTCGTTGAATCGTACACGGAATCGCCTGGCTTAACTTCGCCAGAGTAAACGCGCACGAACACGAGCTTGCCGTAGAACGGATGGGTGGAAATCTTGAAGACCAAAGCTGCGAATGGATCGGTGTTCACTGGCTTGCGGTCAATTTCAACGGATTCGTCGCCTGGCTTGAAGCCCTTAATGGATGGAACATCCTCTGGGCTTGGAAGGAAGTCAACAACAGCATCCAGCATTGGCTGAACACCCTTATCCTTGAATGCAGAACCGCAGGTTACAGGGAAGGCCTTGCGTTCGATTGTAAGCTTACGAATACCAGCGCGCATTTCTTCTTCAGTAAGTTCGCCAGTTTCGAGATACTTCTCAACCAATTCGTCGTCAGCTTCAGCAACCTGATCCATGAGTTCAGCACGATACTCTTCTGCACGATCCTGCAAATCTGCAGGAATGTCAACGGTGTCGTAGTGAGCACCCATATCGTCCTTAACGTCATTCCAGACGTAAGCCTTCATACGAATCAAGTCAACAACGCCAGTGAAGTCGTTTTCAGCACCGATTGGAAGCTGAATAACGAGTGGAGTTGCGCCGAGCTTCTCCTTGATGGTTTTGACGGAGTAGTAGAAGTCTGCGCCAAGCTTATCCATCTTGTTGATGAAGCAAATACGTGGAACGCTGTACTTATCTGCCTGACGCCACACGGTTTCAGACTGAGGCTCCACGCCTTCCTTACCATCGAAGACTGCAACAGCACCGTCGAGAACACGAAGGGAACGTTCCACCTCAGCGGTGAAGTCCACGTGGCCTGGGGTATCGATGATGTTGATCTGATAGCGGTCATCAACGTCGTGAGTCTGACGCTTCCAGAAGCAGGTGGTTGCAGCAGACTGAATAGTAATACCGCGTTCCTGCTCCTGAGCCATGAAGTCCATGGTAGAAGCACCATCATGAGTTTCACCGATCTTGTAATTCTTACCAGTGTAGTAAAGAATACGTTCGGTTGTAGTAGTCTTACCAGCATCGATGTGCGCCATGATGCCGATGTTACGAACCATATTCAGGTCGTTAAGCACATCTTGTGCCATATTCTTATCCTTAGCTCTTTAAGATACCGATTATCTTGTGGATTACCAGCGATAGTGAGCAAAAGCCTTGTTTGCTTCTGCCATCTTGTGGGTATCCTCGCGGCGCTTCACGGAAGCACCCAAGCCATTGGAGGCATCGAGAATTTCGTTGGCCAAACGCTCAGCCATTGTCTTCTCACGACGAACGCGGGAGAAGTCAGTAAGCCAGCGAAGGGACAATGTGTTTGCACGAGCAGGCTTAACTTCGACTGGAACCTGGTAGGTTGCGCCACCGACGCGGCGGGAACGAACCTCGAGGCTTGGACGAATGTTATCGAGAGCGCGCTTCAAAACAGAAACTGGCTCCTGCTCGGTCTTTGCCTTCACCTGCTCAAGAGCGGTGTAGACGATGTTTTCTGCGATGGACTTCTTACCATCGAGAAGGATTTTGTTAATCAACTGAGCCACGACGGTCGAGCCGTAGATTGGATCAGGAAGCAACTGATGCTTTTTTGCAGGTCCTTTACGTGACATGTTTTACTTCGCCTTCTTTGCTCCATACAGGGAACGACCCTGCTTGCGGTCCTTGACACCCTGGGTATCGAGCGCGCCACGCACGATGTGGTAACGCACACCTGGGAGATCCTTCACACGGCCACCGCGCACAAGCACAATGGAGTGCTCCTGCAAGTTATGACCTTCGCCTGGAATATAGGCGGTTACTTCAATACCCGAGCTGAGGCGCACACGAGCAACCTTACGAAGCGCGGAATTTGGCTTCTTAGGAGTGGTGGTGTACACACGGGTGCACACGCCACGACGCAACGGGCTACCTTTCAAGGCCAAAGTCTTTGACTTCTTAGGCTTGGCCTGACGTCCCTTACGGACGAGTTGTTCAATCGTAGGCAACTTAAGTTCTCCGATTCATTGATATGTTCTGTTTGGTGAAAACCGCCACACTGCAGCACACCTTAAACCTGAATCGGTTAAAAGAGTAAAAGCCACAGTCCACCGGCCCGATGGCCCTTGCGCCTCCAGTCACGCATTACTGCGCGCTATCTTTGGCACTTGGGATATCCCAACCTACACGCCTATCACATAAGGCATGCAGTTGGCACACACGAATTACTATTATACACAAAAGCTTGACAATGCTACTAGCTAAATCTCAAAAGCAGAATCAAAGCAAAATCAAAGCAAAATCTACTTAAGAATTGGTCGTACAGGAGCCGAAACATCAAGCCTATGTTTATCTCCTATTTTGCTTGGATCGTCAATAATTTTAGCAACAATAGCCTTTTTTAATTCAATTTGTGAAGAATTTCCCCAAACAATAGTTCGCTTTACGTCACCAAGTTCCGTTTCAACAGAATCCTGCGTTTTTGCACTAACTTTTGTAACTCTGGCACGCATTGATTCCGGCAGCGAGCTTACGATTTTTACAGCTTCAAGAACGGCTCTATTGTTTAGACTTCGTTGAATATCCCCTACTTCGATTACTGGAATACCTTTAATAGATGCCTGCGCTACGGCATTCAAAACTCTACCCTTTGCATCCACAGCTGTGAGCTTACTGCTTTCGCGAGTTTTAAGCATTGCTGCAGGACGCTGAGCTCGCACTGTAATTTGTAAACTATGTGGGAAATTTTTAGTGACTTTAGCTTCGGTTACGCCAGGAATATCTTTAAGCTGACCAATTACCTCTTGCGAAGACACCAAAAATAGCGATTTGTCTACTTGAGTAGATGCTATCGATTCGATTTTCTGCTCACTCACCCATTCGTTAGAACCAGAAATAGTAATATCGTCTAGTTGAAGACGAAATACCGGTGAGAAAAATAGAAGCCATAAAAGCGAAGCAAGAACTGCAATAACAGCCATCACAGTTAAAACACGTTTAAACGTAAACTTCAAATAAGCGGACTTACGTTCTTTTAAACGCTCTTTGAAATTGACAATTCTAGGACGAGTCATCATTCCAAAAGATCCAGAAGTTTGACTTAACGTTTTCTTTATGAAGTCAAGACCTGGCAAGCGTCTAGCATCAACAAATTTGCCCTGATGCTTTTCTTCGCGATTAGGATTCGTATCTGCTAAATTAAGGCTTTTAACAGTGCGAGGATGCGGCTTATTTTCAGAAGAATCATTTGATTTACTAACAATCACGCGACCCATACCGCTCCTTTCTTCGTGAAGTTTAAGTTTCCTAAAGACTAGCAGATATTTCTTACTACTTCGCAAATTATTTTTACAATGCTTCTAGCATAACAGACGTCATATCAGTAATACTTCCAGCACCAACAGTAAGAAGAACATCTCCGAATTTTGCGCGCGCAGCCAGCTTCAACGCAGCCTCACGCATATTTTCCACAGCCTCAATTTGTACATTAAGATTCTGTGATTTTGCAGCCTCAACAATAGTTTCTGCATGAATATTAGGAAAATCTTCCTGCTTTTCGCGAGCTGGAAAAATGCCAGTAACAATCACATCGTCGGCCAAAGCCAAAGCATTAGCAAACTCACTGGCAAAAGCACGAGTCCTAGAGAACAAATGCGGCTGGAACAGCACACGCAATTTCGCTGAAGTATAGCGTCTTCTAGCAGCACGAAGTAAAGCTTCAATTTCCGTTGGATGATGCGCATAATCGTCAACAACAGTAACACCGTTAACGCATCCTCGAATATCAAATCTCCTAGAAGCTCCCCTAAAACTTTGAGCACCACGAGCCGCATCTTCCGGCTTCATTCCAAGCAATACTGCAGCAATAATAGCAGCCGAAGCGTTACGCGCATTGTGCAATCCTGGAATTAACAAACTAACTTCTAGGCTTACTGAATCTTTTATTTTTCCAGCATTTCCGGCAATATTTCCAGCAATATTTCCAGTCAAAACAAGCGTAAATACTTCTCGCCCACTTACAGCCTGCTCGCTTTCATGCTTAATACCAGCAAACTGCGCCAAATTTTGCACGCGAGCGCTAGTTGAAGCCCACGAATCGTAAGCACCGTAAGCAATTGTTGCGCGCAAAGTTTCATCCGACATTTTTTCAAGAACTTTTCTAGCACCTTCGTCATCAGCGCAAATTATTACGTGATTAATAGCGTGACTTACGTGCTCAACAAAAGCTTCACGGTAGCGTTCGCTAGAACCGTAATGATCTAAGTGATCCGCTTCAGCATTTGTTACGATTGCAATACTCGGGCGATATTTTTCAAAGCTTCCGTCTGATTCGTCAGCTTCAGCAACCATAACGCTTCCCTTACCCGCGTGACCGCCATCAATAACAGTGCCATCTGCAGCCTGTATTGATCCTCCAATCGCGTAGCTTGGGTCTGAAAGTTTTCCAGTTCCAGCAACGCTTAGTATGTGAGAAAGAAGCGAGCTTGTAGTTGTTTTACCGTGGGCTCCTGCAACAGTAACCCCAGTTTTTGAGGCAAGAAGTAGCGCAAGAATATCGCTTCTATGCACGAGTTTTACACCATGGGCGTAAGCTGCCACAATTTCTGGATTATTCGGCTTAATTGCGCTTGAATACACGAGCACATCTGCGCTGCTAATATGAGAAGCGTTTTGCCCAATTTCTACCGCAATACCTAATTCTTCCAAACGCTTTGTGTGATCGTTTTCTTCGCGGTCGCATCCGCTAACACTCACGCCTTCTTCGTGAAGCATTTCTGCAAGAACACTCATTCCTGCTCCACCAATGCCAATAAAATGCACTCTTCCAAGAGTGGATGCGTTTTTAGAATCTTCAAATGCAGCTTTTATTGGATTTAGAGTGATTTTAGAGCATAGCAAATCCGCATTATTATTAACATTCGACATTATTTTCTGCTTCCTTTTGCGATTTCAAGAATACGCTTTGCCATAACGTCTGCCGCGTTACGAATACCATAATTCCATGATTCTTTTCGCATATTTTGCAAACGCTTACTATCTTCTAATAAAGCTATTCCTTCAAGATTTAACCATTGAGCACTAAAATCGCAATCGTTTACCATAACCGCACCGCCAGCTTTTACAACAGGCTCAGCATTAAAACGCTGCTCACCGTTACCAATAGGAAGCGGCACATAAACTGCAGGCAATCCTAAAGCGGAAATTTCGGCAACAGTTCCAGCTCCAGCCCTGCAAATAACCAAGTCTGCACAAGCAAAAGCCCAGTCAATACGCTCTAAATATTCCGCAATATGATAATCACCTAATCCAGCATGATTTGGATTAATATCGTTTATTTGCGATTCACCTACTTGCTTTGCAACTATGCTTCGCACTTCTTCCGCTTTTGCGCGACCAGTTAAATGTATGACTTGCGCATGCTGCAAAATTTCTTTAGAAGCTTGAGCCACAGCCAGATTGATGCTTTTTGCTCCTAAAGAGCCTCCAGTTACCAAAATAATTGGTCGCTTTGGATCTAATCCAAGCTTGCAAGCGCCTTCAACTGCAGCCGATCCTCTATCTTCTTCTAGTTTTTTGCACAATGTAGAAATAGCAGGGCGAAGCGGCAATCCTACTCTTTTTGCTTCAGCACCGTTTTTTGCGTGCAAACCAGTGGTATTGTACACAGTTCCTATTTCTTCAGCCCATTTAGCACCTAATTTATTTGCCATTCCGGCTTTAGCATTCTGCTCGTGAATCACAATAGGAATATGCTTAGAATGAGCTTTAAAATAGACTGGAGCAGAAGCGTAGCCGCCGAATCCAACTACAATATCTGCCTTTCGTTTTAATAAAATATTTTGAACTTTGCGTGTTTCTTTAATCCAACGCAAAGGGAATTTTAGTGCGTCAAGATTTGGTTTTCTAGGGAAAGGAACTTTTTCTATAGTGTCAAGTTCGTATCCTGCTTCTGGAACAAGATCTTTTTCCAATCCAACAGCTGTACCAATTACGCTAATATAAGCGTTTGGTTCCATACGTTTTAATGCGTCCGCAACAGAAAGTAGTGGATTAACATGTCCTGCAGTTCCCCCTCCTGCAAGCACAATATGCACTTCTTTCTGATTAGCATTAGTTTGATTCATTATTTCCCCGATTCTTCAATTGTGCTACTATTTTTCCATTTTAAGCTGTGGGTTTGCTCGCATAAGACCATCAGCGACTCCTACTGCAACCAAACACATAACAAGCGAAGATCCGCCTGCAGACACAAACGGCATAGGAACTCCCATAACCGGCAATAGTTGCACTACTACAAGAATATTAACTAAGCCTTGACCTACAATCCACGTTGCTATGCACATTAAAGTTATTGAAATAAACTTAGATTTTGCTTGAAGCGCGGAAGAAAGCATGCACCAGCCGATTATTATGTACAAAATAACTACTGCAGCAGCAACCAAAAATCCCATTTCTTCGCCAATAATTGCAAAAATAAAATCGTTATGAGCGTAAGGTAAATAATTCCATTTTTCGCGCGAGTTACCAATACCAACGCCTAAGAGTCCTCCGGAAGCCATTGCGTATTGTGCGTGAATTGCTTGGAAGCACACGCCTTTAGCTGCTTTAGAGTCGCAACCGTGCAATGTTGCGAGAATTCTTCGCATACGATTTTGACTTGTTAAAACCAAAAGAGCAACCATTATGCAAGCAATAAATATGCTTCCAACAAGCCATTTGGTTGGAAATCCACCTAAATAGAAAGCTATAAGAGCAATAAGAATAATAATTAAAGCAGTACCAAGATCTTTACCGGCAATAACTAGCAGCAAAGATACGCCTAATCCGGCTGCGGCGGGAATATAGGCTCGCATTTGAACACGCTTATACGCTTCTTTTGCGGCAAGAAGTGCGATTGGAAGCCAAATACACAAAGATAGTTTTGTGATTTCTGCAGGTTGCAAAGTAATAGGGCCAAAAGCAATCCATCCCGCGTTACCATTAACCTCTCGACGCAAACCTGGCACAAAGGTTAAAAACTGAGCTACGGCCGCAACAGCATAAATAATCGCAACATATTTTCTGTAGTACGAAACAGGCACGCGAGAAGCAAAAATATAACCAATCATGCCCAAAATGCAGTAAAGAGTTTGGTTTACACCCTGCCCCCAAGGTGCAACTCCGTAAGTAATCATTGTTACCGAGGAGCTAGAAAATACCATAAATAAGCCAAATATCGATAAAATAATTACCGATATTCTCATTCCATATAAGCACCAGAGAGGATTTGTTAAACTTTTCCATCCAAGATAATGCTTAAGCGCTAAATCTTGGCCTTGATCTTCACCACTTTTTTTGTGCACTAATGAGCGCAACCACTTAATTGGTTTATTGTTGTTTAATACCATGATTGTGTACCCATCGTTGAGATTCTTCAGCAAAGCGATTTCCACGATCAGCATACGAAACGAATTGATCCATAGAAGCACATGCTGGAGCAAGAAGCACAACATCACCAGGCTTAGCGTAACGCCCGGCAGCTTCTACAGTTTTTTGCATAACAGCTTCACCGAATGAAGAATCAGCATTTATAAGCGAATTATGCTCAATTCGCTCGCAAACCGCATCGTCAATACCATTATACGATTCAGCACTAGAACCGTCTGGAGCAACAATAGTTACAGGAATATTTGGAGCAGAATTATGAATAGCTTCAACAATCGGACGCTGATCTACTCCAATAACAACAACTGCTTTAATCACATGAAGTTGGTTTGCAATTAAATCTTCAAAATGACCGCCTTTTGCCAAGCCGCCAGCAATCCAAACTACAGAATTATTAGCAAAACTTGCTAAAGACGCTGCTGCAGCGTGAGCATTAGTTGCTTTAGAATCATCAACGAATCGAATAGAATGCGAAGGATTGCAATCTTGAGCCTTCAAAGTTGCAACAGTTTGAATTCGATGCCCGCCTGGAGCAAACTCACATAAAGCACGAACTGAAGAATCAACGTTTCCAGTTAAGCCAAGAGCTAAAGCCAATGCAGTAAGAGCGTCAGCCAACAAATGCGGGTAAACTGTGCCATCTGGCTCGCATAAATGACGCAAATCACGTAAAGCAACAATACGCTTCAATACTCCAGGATCTCCTCCAGCAACACCGCTGTTATCCACAATCCAACCGTCTTTAACACCAAGCTCTCCCAAAGAAGGCTCACTTAAAGTAAATCCAATACGCTTGCAGCCCGAAGCTACTTTTGCAGCCTGAGCTAATGCTTTAACTTTTTCATCTTGAGCATTGTAAACTAAAGCTTTGCGAACGTTATTAAAAACTTTTGACTTGTCGTGAGCATAAGCTTCCATGCCACCATGCCAATCTAAATGATCGGCAGCAATATTTGTAATAGCAGCACAATCAAGAGCTAAAGAATCAGTAAAATGCAACTGGAAAGAGCTTAATTCAACACATAAAGCGTCGTGATTAGCTTCCAATGCTGCATGAGAAACAGATTTTCCAATATTTCCCACAGCTGGAGCATCTAATCCACAAGCGGTTAGCATTGCTGAAGTCATTTCTGTAGTGGAAGTTTTGCCATTAGTTCCGGTAATACCAATCCAATAAGCAGGTTTATTCGTGCTCTTAGAAGGAACGCGCAAACGCCACGCTAATTCAACTTCACTCATTACTGGAATATGATGCGATTGAGCTTCTTGCAAAAATGGTGTACGCGGATTAAAAACCGGAGAAGTCACCACAGCGTCTATTTTAGACCAGTTAATTTCTTCAAAATTATGAATATCAGCTTCAGGCTTTTTTTCGTCTGCAGTTATAGGATTAGACCCAACAGCTCGCAAAACTTCAACAGCTCCACGTCCAGAAACACCGAGGCCTGCAACAAGAACATTTTTGAACGTGAACGTGCTACTGCACTCGCATGATGATAGTGAAACAGACGAATCAGAACTCTTAAGAGTACTCATATTGAAGCCTTCCAATTTTTATATTAAATAAGCAATCCAGAACGACCTGCCCAATCCGCGTAGAACATCATAAGCGCAGAAAGAACAAACATAAGCTCAATCATCCAAAAACGCACAACAACCTTTGTTTCCGTCCAACCGAGCAATTCAAAATGATGATGAATAGGAGCCATTTTGAAAACGCGTTTATGCGTTGCTTTAAAGAAGCCAACCTGAATAACATCACTTGCAGCTTCCATTACGAACAGTCCGCCCAAAATTACTGCCAAAAACTCTGTGTGCGTAGCAATAGAAATAGCAGCAAACAAGCCACCCAACGCAAGAGAGCCAGTGTCTCCCATAAATACTTGAGCAGGATTGGAATTAAACCACAAGAAACCGAAGCATGCAACAGCTGCACAAACGGAAATAATAGTTAAATCAAGAGGATCAGAAACAGCGTAAGAGAAGCCAAAATGGCCGCCGCCGCGCACATGGTAGCTTTCCCAAAAGGCAATCAAAGCGTAACCTGCAAAAGCAATCATAGAAGAGCCAGAAGCTAAGCCATCAAGACCATCGGTCAAATTTACAGCATTAGACCATGCAGCAACTAGGAAATTCACCCAAATAATAAACACAACAATTCCAACGCCCTTACCGAGTATTGAAAAATCAAAGAATGGTCGCTCAATAAAACTCATTCCAGGCTGAGCGCTAGCAATACCAGATTGCGTTGGAAGAAGCAACGCAAGAATAGCGTAAATACTTGCAAAAACAATCTGCCCAATGAATTTAGCATGCACAGAAAGACCAAGATTCTGCTTTTTTCTAACCTTAGCAAAATCGTCAATGAAGCCAAGCAAACCCATAGAAAGCATGGCAAAAAGCACTAAAACGGCAGACCAGGAAGGTGCCCTTCCAACAGCCATGTAGCGGTAAAGTGCAGAAGCAGCCCAGCCTGCAACAACGGCAAGATTAATAACAACACCGCCCATAGTTGGAGTTCCGCGCTTTACTAAATGAGATTGCGGGCCATCCTGACGAATGTACTGCCCATAATGCAAGCGGTGCACCAACCGAATAAGCAGAGGCGTGCCTATAATCGTCACAACTAGCGACACAACAATTCCGATAATAAGCGCAATCACCGCTTAACCTCCGTTTTATATTCCGTTTGCACTACTTATTAATACTGGCCCAACGTTCAGCCAACACACTTAAACCTGAGGCATGCGAACCTTTCAATAACACAACACTACTCGGATGGTCGGCCACAATCTTCCAAACAAGTTCATTAGCCTCATAAGAGCTATGAGCTAAATGCACTGCATCATTGGCTGAAAGCTTTTTATTTTCCCAAGAATTGCGAGCGCCGTCTACAATACACTGGGCTAAATTGTCTAAATCAGAATCCGTTTTTGAGCCAACAGCTATAACAGCATCAACATTTGACTTAGCAGCATATGAGCCAATATTTTCGTGCAATTCGCACTCATTTTTGCCGAGTTCAAGCATTGAACCTAAAACAGCAATTCGGAAAACATTAGACTTCTTTGCATTGTCTTTACTTTCGTAAGCGCATAAGCCGTCAAGTCCAGCTTTCATAGAATCAGGGTTAGCATTAAAGGAATCGTCAATAAGCGTAAACTCTTTGCCATCATAAGAAACGGTACTAAGCTGCATGCGATGCGGACTAATATGTGAAACTTTGCCAAGAACATCCGCAATATTTTCTAAAGGCATACCAAAATAGCGAGCAACATTTGCTGCAGCAAGAGCGTTCATAACATTATGCTCGCCTTGTATAGCAAGATGAACTTGCGTTTTATTCGTGCATTCAGAAGAATCTTCAGAAGATTTTTCGTATTCGCTAAGCGTAAAAGTTGGCTTCCCAAAAGAATCAAGTTCTATGCAACTCGCACAAAGTTGATACTCGCTTTTAGGAGCTGATTCAAGCAAACCATTTTTAAGATTTCTGCCAAAGTAACGAACATGATCTTTGTCTGCAAGATTACTCATTGCAAAAACCCTAAAATCGTCCGCGTTTAACACTGCAATACCATGCGGCACAAGCCCTTGCACAATCTCACTTTTTGCCTGCGCAATGCGCTCAACTGAACCAAACTCTCCCAAGTGAGCAACACCAACTTTAAGTACGACAGCAATATCTGGTGGAGCAATTTTTGTTAAATTCGCGATTTCACCAACATGGTTAGCACCCATTTCTGCTACTAAGAATCTAGTAGATGGACCAACTTTTAAAGAGGTTAAAGGCAAGCCGATTTCGTTATTAAAAGATCCAACAGGAGCAACAGTTTCACCCAAAGTGCTAAGCAATGACTTAAGCATATCTTTAGTTGTTGTTTTTCCAACAGAACCAGTAATCCCAACAATTGTAAACGGCTGCTGTAATTCGCGTCTACGCTGCAAATTATGTTTAGCAAGCAATCCTAAAGCTTCAACGGAATTTTTAACAACAATCTGAGTAATATAAACGTCTTTTACAAAATGCTCAACAATTGCTAATACGGCCCCAGATTTTTCAGCGCTTTCTACATAGTCGTGACCGTCAACATGTTCACCAGCGATTGCAACAAAAACGGATCCTTCACGAACTTCACGAGAATCAGTAAAAACGGATGTAGCAGTAATGTTTTCTTGCTTTGTATTAGAGGAATTATTTTGATTACTAACATGCACAGTGCCATTGACTGCAGAAGCAATTTCAAAAACACTCATAGGCATCATGCTATTTTGAGTCTTCGCTTCACTAATTGCCTCATGGTTTTGATCACAACTCATAAAATCCTCCTAAATGCTCCGCATGCTTAAAACACTCAAAGCCCAAATCCAAAGTCCAAAATCCAAGTCTAAAACATCCGCTCAAATTAGTTTGCACAACTAAAACGCATGCGCAAACTACCTATTTAACGCAATTCGTGAGAAACACGCAATGCGCTTTTAATAGTTCCACGACGCACTCCAGCAGCCAATACCATTGCGATTGCTAGTGAAAGATGACGCTTAATATTTTGTCCGCCAATTTCGTCTGCTAATTGCGCTAATTCGTCAGATTCAGTAGATCTTGTAACGCAATACGAGTGATCTCTGCTACTAAAACCGTAGCGTTGTCGCAAAGAATAAAAACTTATATTGTCAGTTGCAGTTGTAGTGGCATTGTTAGTTGACTTGGTATTTGACTTTGTAGTTGACTTAGAGTCGTCGTCTACTTGAGATTTCTCCGCGCCTAAAACGTCAATATTTACCGACTGCAACGCATTTTTCGACAAAGTCGCGCTATTAAGTGCAATAACTACTGCAGCAGCACCATCTTCTGCACAAACTGACAGAGTATGCTGAACATCAGCAATATTTAACGGATATTCCAGCGAAAGTTCACGCTGCAAAGAAGACGAACCGGCGTCACTAATCACGCCAACAGGATTACCAAGCATGTGTAGAAAGTCTGCCAGTCGCAAAACATTAGCATGAATTTCATCATCATCGTCACCTGCAACAGCAAAAGTTGCGATGCAAGAAGAAGGATCGAAATTAATATCGCAAGCAAGCTTTCCAAGAGCAACAGGATTAGCAGAAGATACAAGTAGCGGTATTCCTAAATCCACAGCTTCATTACGAAACTCCGGTGGAACTAGAGCAGCATACGCTCCAGCATCTCTAGCAGCCTCAAGTTGACGACGATCAACGTGGCCGAGCGGCACAAACAGGCAACCAGGATGCACTTGACGCACATCATGAGCAATAGAAGTAACAGTTACCTCAGATGCAAACGCTGGAACAACTTCAAAACCATAGTTTTTTGCAGCAAAACCTAAAGTAACTCTTACTCTTGAATATTCATCAACCACATTCATTGCACACCCTACTTAGTATTAAACAACATTGTAATGCGCTCATTACCAATTTACCGCAACAGGGTTCGTGCGTGCAGCAGAAGTTGGAACATCGTACTTTTGCATAAGGAATTCGCCGATTGTCTTGAACAATGGGCCTGCAGTCATACCACCGTAAACGCCTTGCGGATCTTTTAGCACAACGGTTACGATGAATCGAGGATTATCCGCCGGAATAGCACCAGACCAGTCGCTAATTGTGGAGCTAAGACGGCCATCAGGTCCCGCAACTTCTGCAGTACCACTCTTTGCAGCAACACGGTAACCATCAACACCTGCGAAACTGTGATAATGCTCACCTGAGTTTTCAAGAGCGTTCATCATTTGAGCTGCAACATTCTCATCAATAACTCGCGTTCCTTGAGCACGCCCAGCTTTAGTTACATGACCATTAGAATCAATAACAGACTTAATCAAAGTTTGACGCAGTTTCACGCCTTTATTCGCAATAGTTGCCATAGCATTAGTAAGCTGCAAAGCGTTCACAGCATAACCTTGGCCGAAGAGAACAGTATCTTTCTTACGACCATCCCAAGATTGCATGCTAGGAAGCAAACCGCGAGATTCACCCTGCAAATTCAATCCGGTATACTGACCAAGACCAAACTTATAAAGATATTCGTAGCGCTTATCTAACGGATACCTTTCGCCAGCCATAACCATACCAATGTTTGAAGATTCAGCAAGAATACCAGCCAAAGTCCAATGTTCAACACCATGATCAACAGCATCATGATATGTTTGACCATTCTTATTAATGCTGTTAGGAACCGCAAACTGATCGCTAAGCTTGTGAGCGCCGGTTTGCAACATACCAGCCATTGCAAAAGCCTTACCAATAGAACCTGGTTCAAAGGTTTGACTTACTGCACGAGACACGTTTACTTTGGATTGTGTGCTACCAGCTTTAATATCGTCAGTATCTTCCAAAGCAAGAATTTCGCCAGTTCGAACATCCTGAACTACTGCAACACCCCATGCTGCACGATATTGTTTCTTTCCGTCAAGAAGAACCTTCTTAACATACCAATCAACATCGCTATCAATCGTAAGCTTAATATCACTGCCGTTTACAGCAGGTTTAGATTCTGTTACAGTTCCTGGAATCTTCTCATTTCCAACATTATTACCTTGATAACGCTGGTAGCCGTCTACACCGTTTAAGGTGGAGTCATGAGTTAGCTCAAGTCCAGAAACACCAACTTCGCCCTTGCGATTCTTTAAGTCTTTACGATTAACTTCATCTGCATTTGAAACTGCGCCAATTACAGAACCAAGAATTGGACCGCTAGAATACACGCGCTCACTACTATTTTCTGCATAAATGCATCCGGAAAGATTAAGATTGTCAATAGCGCGCTTAACTGCAGGAGTTACGTTACGCTTCAACAAAACGTAACGACCAACGCCAGCTAATTTTCCGCCAAGCTCTACAGAACTCATGTGAAGAATCGGAGCTAGCAAACGAGCAACCGCCACAGCGCCCGTGCCCTCTACCGGTTTACCATTTAGCATATGGCAATTATTTTCAGTCTGCTTAGTGCATGGCGTAGGCTTAAAAGCCTGAGCGTTAAGAGGGTCTCCAATAATATTGAATCTCTCAACGCTTTGTGCAAGAACAGCACCATTGGAATCCAAAATTTTGCCACGACGAGCAAGAATTGGGCGCACTCTACTGCGTTCTGCTTGAGCTGCCTGTGCAGTAGAACGTGCGTTAATTAGCTGAATATAGCTAAGCTTTACAACGGCACAAATGCCTATGAAAGCGAAAACTATAGCAATAACAGCGCATTTACGAACAAAGTTTTGTTCTTTGGCGAAACGTTGTTTAAAAATGTGGCGCATCAATGTTTCTCCTGTTTTGTTTGTTGTGACTGTTGTTTTTGTTGCTGTTCTTTAGTTTTGTTTTTAGGTTTATTTTTAGGCTTATTTTTAGGCTTATTTTGCGAATTATTATTGTTTGGAACTTCTTTTTTGTTCTTGTGATTATGTTTTCGTTTAGCCGCGTAATCACTTAAATCAATCGCAATAGAACCTTGCTGCGGAATCATACCCATGCGTTGCGCTTTCGAAGGAAGCTCAGCATCCAAAGTATCGAGCTTTGCTTGCTTAGCTTCAACATCTTGATGCAAGCGTGAAATACGAGATTGCGTAGCAGTCTGTTCAAAAGAAAGCTCAGCCATTTGCGTACGAAGCATAAGCGAAGTAGACAAAGTCACAACCATGAAAATCACAATAATCATGAAATTTATGATTGGAACTTTGCGCGTATTACTCCAGTTCATAACTTTCTGCAAGCGATTAAAAACCACGGAAGTTTGACGCTTAGCAGCACCAAATACTGCTGTGGAGGAATTTCGCGAATAATCTTTACGAGTTGACGAATCCTTAACACGACCTGCAGGAGCGGAAGTAGAAGAAGCCGAACGCAATACGCGATTTTTAGTATTCAATACCATTTTTATCGGCCTCCTTTACGAGGCTCTAAGCCATAAGCTTCATCTTTAAGCCTATTAAGCCAACGATTAGGAATAGGACGACACAATTCAACAGCGCGCAAACGAACTGAGGAAGAGCGAGTATTATGCTCAATCTCCTCTTTAGATGCTTTCATTGCGCCTCTTGTAAGAGACTTAAAGAAAGGCTGAGCATCTTCAGGAATAACAGGCATATTCGCTGGAACGTCAACAGTTAAGCCTTTATTCATAAAGCGCTTAACAGTTGTGTCTTCCAAAGAATGGTAAGACTCAACTACAAGACGGCCATGTTCACGAAGATGCAAAGCAATCTTTGGAAGCGTACGCTGAAGCTTATCTAACTCACCATTTACTTCAATACGCAAAGCCTGGAAAACGCGCTTAGCTGGATTTCCAGTAGCGCGATGAGCCTTAGGAATCACATCGTCAACTAAACGAACAAGCTGTAGGGAAGTTAAAAGAGGCTGGTCTTCGCGAGTTTCAACAATTCGACGCGCAATAAGAGACGCAAAACGCTCTTCGCCATACTCGCGGAAAATCACAGTTAATTCGCGAGCATCATATGTTGCTAAAATCGTTGCCGCAGTAGTAGATTGCGTAGTATCCATACGCATATCAAGAGCGGTGTCGTGAGAGTAGGAGAAGCCGCGATCTGCTTCGTCAATTTGCAGGCTAGAAAGACCCAAATCCATAAAAGCTGCATCAATTGAATCAATATTATGCGCGTTTAAGACTGAGTCAATTTCGTCAAAAGCTGCGTGAGCCGGAATAAAACGATTTTCCAAACCTTCGTTACGCATGCGTTCTGTAGCTAAAGACAGCGCCTCAGAATCTCGATCAATTCCAATAAGAGTTGCAAAAGGAGCTGCTTTAAGAAATGCTGTAGCATGGCCGGCAAGACCTAGTGTGCAATCCACTACAACCGCGTCTTTATGCTGCAAAGCAGGAGTTACTAAATCGACGCAATCTTGCAATAAAACCGGGGCGTGTATGGTTGTAATATCTTGCATTACATCACCGCCGGAAGTACATCGTCAGCAATATCGGAATAACCTTGCTCACGATCAGCAAGATAAGCTTCCCAAGCCGACTTATTCCAAATTTCAGCACGCGTACCAACACCAATAACAACGATTTCGTTACCTAAACTGGCGTAATCCCTAAGCATTGTCGGCACAACAATACGACCTTGCTTATCTGGCTCTTCGTCAACAGCGCCAGAAAGAAAGACGCGCAAATAATCACGAGCAGACTTATTGCTCATAGAAGTGCGCTGAATTTGCGTGGTCATGCGCTGAAACTCAGTCATTGGAAGCACGTAAACGCAACGCTCTTGGCCACGAGCCATAACAAAACCGCTTCCAAGTTGAGCGCGGAATTTTGCAGGAAGAGCCACGCGACCCTTATCGTCGATTTTCGGAGTGTAAGTTCCAAGCAAAATAGGAGCTAATGGCGAAACAGCAGGATTTTGCACATACTGAACAGGCTGCTGCATTGGCTGAACTGGCTGCTGAACATTAGAGAACGGTGCAATTGGCATAGCTGCAGCTTGAGTAGCTGAATTATAAGCACCGGATGGAGTGGAGGTGAATGTCGGCGCTTGAATTGCTTGCTGAACAGCTGGCATAGAAGTTGAAGACACTCCGTAAGAGCCCTGAGCTTGCTGCGAATACTGAGGTTGAACAGGCTGAACATATGACGTCGGAATCTGCGTGGGTTCAGCTTGCAGTGGCATCTGCGTTTGCTGAGACATATCAGATTCAGTGGAGAAACCAGCCTGATTTACGGAATGCACAGAGGCAGAATTGGCTTTATTCCGCGGTTGCTTATTAGCAGCACGACGTGCCATACTCCACCTCCTAAATCAACGCACACTATGCCATTTGCACGTTAGTCACCATTTTACCCCATTCCTCCCCAAAAATCCCCACTTTTTTGCAAAATTTTTGATTTTTTTTCAAAAAAGCACCACCAGAAATAAAAATGAGACACTCGCGCAGCGCGACGTCTGCAGCAGTGTCCCAAAACAAGCAAAATGAGACACTCGCGCAGAACGCAAACTGCAGCAGTGTCCCAAAACAAACAAAATGAGACCCTAACGCAGCACGGTTTCTGCGTTAGGGTCTCTAAAGTGCTAAAAAGCACCAAAAAGCGCAAGAGCGATTATAATTACAAACGCGGCAAATACTTCTCCAGCTCGAAAGGCGTAACCTGTCGGCGGTACTCTTCCCATTCCTGATGCTTATTACGCAAGAAATACTCAAAAGCATGCTCGCCTAATACGCTTGCCACAAAGTCCGAGCGCTCCATAATCTTTAGAGCCTCATCCAAGGATTCCGGCAATGGCTGAATTCCCATTGCCTGACGCTCAGCATCAGTAAGCTCCCACACGTCGTCGCTAGTTGGATCGCACAAAGTCATTTGCTTTTCAATGCCATCCAAGCCTGCAGCCAAAAGCACAGAGTAAGCAAGATATGGGTTCGCCACAGGATCCAAAGCGCGGAATTCCATCCTGCAAGAATTACCCTTTCCAGGCTTGTATTGCGGCACGCGAAGAAGCGCGGAACGGTTGCTATGACCCCAGCACACGTAGCTAGGAGCTTCCGCCCCACCCCACAAGCGCTTATAAGAGTTCACATACTGATCTGTTACAGCGCAAATTTCCGAAGCGTGATGCAAAATACCTGCCGCAAACTGACGCGCAATAAGAGACATATTAAACTCTTGACCAGCCTCATAGAAAGCGTTCGTATCTCCCTCGAACAAGCTCAAATGCGTGTGCATGCCAGATCCCGGCTGATCGGTTAGCGGCTTTGGCATAAAGCTTGCGTATATTCCGCGCTCAAGCGAAATCTCCTTGACTACAGTGCGGAAAGTCATAATATTATCCGCGGTAGTAAGCGCATCAGCGTAACGCAAGTCGATTTCGTTTTGACCAGGTCCACCTTCGTGGTGCGAATACTCTACAGAAATGCCCATCTGCTCCAGCATGCTTACAGCATTGCGGCGGAAATCCATTGCCGAACTTCTAGGAACGTGATCAAAGTATCCGCCTTCGTCAATCGGCACAGGAGCTTTGGACCAATCATCTTGAGCTTCGAACAAATAAAACTCAATTTCCGGATGCACATAGAAAGTAAAGCCCTTTTCCTTCGCTTTTGCGAGCGCAGTTTTAAGCACGTGACGAGGGTCTCCAAGCGAAGGCTCGCCGTCGGGAGTTAAAACATCGCAGAACATGCGAGCTGTTCCTTCCGGGCCTCCGTGCCATGGAAGAATTTGGAAGGTTGATGGATCCGGCTTCACAATCATGTCGTCTTCCAAAACACGCGTCATGCCTTCTATTGCAGAGCCGTCAAATCCAATGCCTTCTTCAAACGCTGCCTCTAATTCTGCAGGGGCAATAGCAACGGATTTAAGCGTGCCAAGCACATCCGTGAACCAGAGTCGAATAAAACGCACGTCTCGCTCTTCAACAGTACGTAGAGCAAACTCTTGTTGTCTATCCATAAATCAGCCCCTTGGGTAGCATTTTACCGCGCTAATGTTGAGCTTAAGCCAATTTGCGCAGTAATATTTATAAGCTCTATAAAATCTATAAGCTCGTTATGTATATTGTAGTGTATTCTTGCAAAATATTCTGCACGAATCTAAGCTATACGCAATGAATTTACGTAATCGTAATGAATTGCGAATTATATGCTCATATTTATTATCTAGTTTATTTTGCCGTATTTTTGGAATATTTTGTATGCTTCTAAGTCACTTAAGTCGTCACTGTTGAACATTTCTAATCCACGTTTTTCAAGACTATCGGCGTTTTCCATGCAAATAGCAAGATCTTCAACATCTCTTGACCAAACAGCTAGTGCCATTGGTGCAACGATTTCTTGAGGTTCTTTTACAGCCTGGTAGATTTTTGCAGTTATTTTATCCGCACGATTTGTAATAAGCATTACGTCCATGCCGAAGAAGAATTCTACAAATTTTTTCACGTCTTCTTCTGGGCCGTTTCCTTCAAGATTTTTCAGTACTGCAACAGAACCCTGTTCTTCCGAAAAGCATCTGGCACTAACATTTGCCATTTTGCAGAAGGCTGCAAGTAATTTCGCCGGCTCAACGTATGCGATTATCATTGCAACTTTTGCTTTGTTGCCAAGCAAACCTTGTAAATCTTCTTCAAAATTTGCTTCTTCGATTCCGCGCATTGCTTCTTCGATAGAATTATTTTCTTGATTATTGCTATTGGAATCTTCTAATAAATCTTCGTTATTTGAGTTGCTTAGATTTTCTTTTTCTTGAAATTCTTTTTCAAAGCCTGCAAGCGCGTTATCTAATTCAGCATCTGTAAAAGAAGCGCGTACTGAATTGTCATCGTTACGCTCATCGTCATTTTTACGTTCATCACCATTGTTTGACATATTCGTTGTTTCCTCCCCTTTCAATGTAACTTCTTAAAGCATATCTAGTTTTATATTTTACCAAATTAATACTGCATATTTTTTACGCGCTCGGCAAACAATTGGATCCAAATACGATTTTCATTTCCGCAAACAGCGAAGTGTCACGCTTAACGCGGAAACGGTCGCCAAAAGTAAGAACTTGCGCACGTCCAGAATCGTCAAGTAAAGCCAAACGCACTTGGCAGCACCCAGGGTGACGGCTCAAAATATTGCTCAATTCTTCCACATGACCTTTATCTAAAGCTTTGCGCGGAACCACAATAGTTATTGGTCTTTCGTCCACTGATTCCAACGTTGGCACTTCAAATTCGGTTGCGCGCATAGACACAGTTTCATCACGCACTTCAACTTGTCCGCGAATACGCACAACCTGGTCAATTGCAAGCTCTTGAGCCGAAGCTTCGTAAACTTTGCCAAAGAACATGCATTGTATTGAGCTTTCCATGTCTTCAACTGTGACTATTGCCCAAGCGTTACCTTTTCGAGACACTCGCCTATCTACGCTTGTAACAAGACCCGCGATTGTTACTTGTTGGCCGTCGCTCATAGTTCTTGCGCGGTCAATCAGTTGAGCAATTGACATTTCTCGTAAATCTGCCAAAACTGCAGACAATCCGCTTAGTGGATGATCAGAAACGTACAATCCTAACATTTCTCGCTCAAAATTAAGCTTCGTTTTTTTATCCCACTCTTCAACATCCGGCACAGTGATTTGCATATCTCCCAAACCAGTATCGTCCGATGAGTCAGAAGACGAGTCAATGTCGGCAAATAAATCAAACTGACCTTCTGCCTGCTTGCGTTTAAGCGCAATCACAGAATCGATTGCAGGGTCGCAAATTTGCAGCAACGCACGACGGTTTGGATCAATCGAATCAAAAGCACCAGCTTTAATAAGAGATTCCACTAGGCGACGATTAAGTGCGCTAATTGGCACGCGCTTTACAAAGTCCATAAAGTTTACGAAACGTCCGCGTCCAGCTTCACGCTCAGAAATAATATCGTTTACAGCCTTGTCTCCAACGTTACGAATAGCGCCCAAACCAAAGCGTACAACATCTCCAACTGCAGAATATTCAAGAACGGACTCGTTAACATCCGGCTGCAAAACTTGAATACCCATGCGGCGCGCTTCGCCCAAATACAGTGCAGTTTTGTCTTTATTCGTGCGCTCGTTTTGTAGCAAAGCTGCCATAAATTCAACAGGATAATGCGTTTTTAAGTATGCCGTCCAGTAAGAAATTAATCCGTAAGCTGCAGAGTGAGCTTTGTTAAACGCGTAGCCGGAGAACGGAACCAAAACATCCCACACAGCTTGTGCAGCTTCTTCAGAATATCCGTGCGCTTTCATACCTTCAAAGAATGGAACTTGCTCTTTTGCCAGCACTTCCGGCTTCTTCTTGCCCATTGCTCGACGCAAAACGTCTGCCTTACCAAGACTGTAGCCCGCTAAAATACGCGCAGCAGACTGCACCTGCTCCTGGTAAACAATAAGACCGTAAGTTTCGTCCAAAACTTCTTTAAGAGGCTTTTCAACTTCCGGATGGATTGGAATAATATCTTGCAAACCGTTCTTGCGCTTAGCGTAATTCGTATGCGAATCCATATCCATAGGACCAGGTCTGTAAAGTGCAATCAAAGCCGAAATATCGTTGAAATTATCCGGTTTTAGGGTGCGAAGAAGCGCGCGCATACCGTCGGAATCAAGCTGGAAAACGCCTAAAGTATCTCCCCTAGAAAGCAGCTGATAAGTAGCTTTATCGTCCAAAGGAATTTTCGTATAGTCGATCGGATCCTTTCCATTATTTTTAATATTTCGCAAAGTATCGCGAATAACTGTCAAATTGGAAAGCCCCAAAAAGTCCATTTTTACAAGACCGAGTGTTTCGCAAGTATGATACTCAAATGTTGTTGTAATCGTGCCGTCAGTGCGCTCAAGAAGCGGCGAAGTGTTTGTGATTGGCTCCGAGCCCATGATTGTTGCACAAGCATGCACACCAGTTTGACGAATCAAACCTTCAATACCTTTTGCTTCTTCCGTAATACGATGCGTATCTGGATCCGTATCGTACATTTCGCGAAACTCGCGCGCTTCAGCGTAACGCTTTGATTTTTCGTCGAAAATATCGTGCAAGCTCATATCTTTGCCGTTTTTAGCAGGAGGAAGAACTTTCGTAATTTTTTCGCCTACTGAAAACTCGTATCCCATAATACGTGCGGAATCTTTAAGAGCCTGCTTAGTTTTAATAGTTCCGTAAATAACGCACTGAGCGACCTTATCCCTACCGTATTTTTCGCCAACGTATTCAAGGACTTTTGCTCTACCATCCGGGTCAAAATCAACGTCAATATCAGGCAAGGATACGCGCTCTGGGTTTAAGAAGCGTTCAAAAATAAGGCCATGCTTCATAGGATCAAGCTCAGTAATGCCCATTGCGTACGCAACCATAGCACCTGCAGCAGAACCACGACCAGGTCCAACCATTACACCATGCGCTTTAGCCCAGTTAATATAGTCTGCAACAACCAAAAAGTAGCCGCAGAACTGCATTTGACAAATCACACCACACTCGTAGTCAGCCTGCTTTAACACTTCCATTGGAATGTTGTTGTTGTAACGACGCTCCAAACCTTCCTCAACTTTTTTAAGGAATAGCGAAGTCTCATCCCAACCTTCCGGGCAGTCAAATTGCGGCATAAAAGCGCCATCTTCGCCGTCGTCGAACATAACATTGCAGCGTCGAGCAATCTCAAGCGTATTGTCACAAGCCTCTGGAAACTCTTTAAAAAGCTCGCGCATTTGCTCAGCGGACTTCAAATAGTATCCTGAACCGTCAAACTTAAAACGGTCAGGATCGTCTAGGCGCGAACCGGAATTAATACAAAGCATAGCATCTTGAGCTTCGCGATCCTCCTCGTGAACGTAATGCAAATCGTTCGTAGCAAGCAGCGGAGCGTTAAGCTTTTTTGCAATCTCAAGCAAGTCTTTAGTTACGCGCGTTTCGATTGAAAGCCCATGATTCATAAGTTCAATAAAGAAATTGTCGCGACCAAAAATATCCTGAAACTCTCCGGCTGCACGCAAAGCCTCATTGAACTGGCCTAATCGAAGACGCGTTTGAATAATTCCAGAAGGACATCCTGAAGACGCAATTACGCCTTTTGAGTAGGTTGAAAGCACATCTTTATCCATACGTGGGTAACGCATTACACGGCCTTCAAGATTTGCAACAGACGAAGCTTTAAGAAGATTTGTTAAGCCTTCATCGTTTTGCGCCCACAAAGTCATGTGTGTAATTAAGCCGCCGCCCGAAACATCGTCTGCACGCTGATCTTCCGTGCCCCAATGCACGCGGCTTTTATCTTGTCTTGCGGTTTCAGGAGTAACATACGCTTCAATACCAATAATCGGCTTAATTCCGGCTTTTACAGCGGTGCTCCACATTTCGTACGCGCCGTGCATGTTTCCGTGATCTGTAATAGCCACAGCCGGCATGCCCAACTCTTTAGCACGATTAACTAAATCAGGGATTTTTGACGCACCGTCAAGAAGCGAATAGTGCGTGTGATTGTGCAAATGTACGAAGTTGGTTTCCGGCTGAGTCATAAATGATATTCTATAAGCGAAAGCTGACCTAAAAATGCAAAAACGCTACTTTGATAATTCTCGCATAGCTTCTAAAGCGTGTTGTAAATCAGAAGGATAATTCGACTCTACTCTAATAATTTTGCCCGTTCTAGGATGCGTAAAAATAAGCTCCATAGAGTGAAGCCACTGCCTTGTTAAACCAAGCTTTTTAGCCAAAACTGGGTTCGCTCCATACATTGAATCCCCTACCAAAGGATGACCAATAGACGTAAAATGCACGCGGATTTGATGAGTGCGCCCAGTTTCCAAGTTAACACTTGCTAAAGTTGCTTGACCGAAACGTTCAAGAACATCCCAATGCGTAACAGCAGGTTTTCCATCTGGCGTGATTGTGAAACGAAAATCCGAAACTTTTGCGCGACCAATAGGAGCTTCAATTGTTGCTTTATTTTGCGTCAAGTCGCCTTGCACTAGCGCATGATAAGTTTTTTTAACAGTGTGATTAGCAAACTGCTTTTTCATTTCTTCATACGCTAAATCTGTTCTACAAACAAGCATTAGGCCGCTTGTGCCAGCATCAAGACGACTTACAATACCACGGCGATTTTCGTCTCCAGCAGTATGCGAAATACTAATTCCACGCTTTTCTAAAGCCTCTCCCACTGTTGGGCCACACCAGCCTTGAGCTTGGTGAGCAGCCATTCCAACAGGCTTATCTACAACTACAATATCTTCGTCTTTATAAGCGATTTTCATGCTTTGTTCGATTGCTTGATTTTGTAGTTGTATTTCTATTTGATTATTTTGTTGGTTATCTTTCAGATTTTCTAGTTGATTTTCTAGTTGATTATCTATTTGAATATTCTGCAGATTTTTTTGCTGGCTTTCGTCTTGAAGCGCATCATTTTTGCAACTATTTTCAGCAAAATCTTCGCCAACTAAATCATCGAATATTATTTCGTCGCTACTAAGCAAAAGTGCGGATTTATTTGCTTTACGATTAGCAATATGCACGGTTCCGTTAGAAATAAGATCGCTTGCTTTTGAACGCGAAATATTGCGTAATTTTGAAACTGCAACGTCAAAACGGCAACCAACTAAATCTTCAGGAACCGGCATACTGCTTTGCATAATTAATTGTTGCTTTCGGAAGTATTTTCGGAAGTATTTTCGGAAGCATTTTCGGAAGCGCTTTCGTAAGTGCTTTCGTCATCACTTTCGCCAGGCTTAAACGGCGTTTCAAACAAAATCAAACCAACAAACCAAATGCCTGCAATAGCAAGAATAATATCTGCAACGTTGCCAACTGACCAACCGTAGTTAATAAAGTCAACAACTTTGCCGTCCAAAAAATGCTCGGCATAAATTGCGCGATCAATCAAATTGCCAAAAGCGCCGGAAAATGCTAAAGACAGCACAATCGTCCACTGCAAAGATTTTGTGCGACGAACTGCAGCAAGCATAGCTACACAAGCCAAAATCGCCACTATGCTAATAAAACTAGTTAATCCAGAGCCTAGACCAAACGAAGCACCGCCATTTCGCACAAGCGAAAGCATTAAGGAATTAGGAATACAAACAATCTGCTTTCCGTACTGTAAAGCGCTAAGAGCCCACAGTTTGCTAAGACGATCCACAACAAGCCCAACAATAACAACAAGTGCAAAAACGGCTGCGCGAGTACGCAGCCGTTTCACACGCACATCTCTATGCGTCAATTTTTATCCGATCTGTAAATAAAAACAGCATCTGCTTAAAACGCACAAACATTTAAAAGTTACGCGCTTTAAGAAGAAAACTACTCTTGCGTATCCTCATTGGAAGCTTGCTTCTGACCAAGAGCAGCATACGCGTTTTCGTCAGAAACCTGAGCAACCAACTGACCAAGGAAGTCAGTCAAGCGAGTGCGATACTCAGTCTCAAACTGCTTGAGGCTCTGAATATTGCCTTCAATAACCTGAGTCTGCTTCTCAAGATTCTCGCGCACCTGACGAGCATAAGCGTCGGCAGCGGTGCGTGTTGTAGAATCATAGTCTGCAGCGCGGTGCTGTACTTCGGACTCGTACTGATCAGCCTGATCGTGAGTCTGCTTAGCATAATCATCAGCAGCCTGACGAACCTTACCAGAGTAAGCATCAGCCTCATTGTGAGCACGAGCAGAATAAGAATCAGCATCGCCACGAGTACGAGTAGAGTAATCATCTGCATCGGCACGAGTTTGCTTATTGTACTCATCTGCCTCAGAACGAGTACGCTCAGAATACTCATCAGCTTTAGCAATTGTTTCGTTATAACGAGCTTGGCTCTCTTCAACAATCTGCTGAGCCTTAGCCTTGCCCTTATCAACGTACTGATCGTGCAATTGCATTGCAAGAGTCAACATAGCAGTTGCGCGCTCTGGCTCAGAACCCTGGGCATCAGCACCAGCGCCAGCAATCTTCTGCAAGCTACCAGTTTCAGTATTTGGCTCCATCTTAGAAACTTGTTGACGAAGCTGCTCTTCACGCTGACGAGATTCTTCAAGCTGCTTAGAAAGCTCCTGAACCCTAGCGTTTTCCTGCTGGGTAACAACAAGCTGCTGACGAACAGTTTCAAGCTCACGACCCAAGTTTTCGCTATTTGCACGGAAGTCATCGCGCTCGCGAGTAACAGCTTCAAGTTCCTTCTGAACCTGATCTGCGTTATCCGCCTTAGCGGTTTGAGCAGTAAGCTGATCAACCTGAGCACCCAAGCCATCCAGCTGCTCCTTAAGCTGCTGGTTTTGAGCGGCAAGAGCACGGTTGCTTTCTTCAGCTTCACGCAACTTAGTTTCAGTTGCCTCAAGCTTTTCAGCAGATTCATTAGATTCGCCCTGCTTCTTAGCAGCGTTACGCAACGTTTCATTTTCTTGAGTTAAGGACTCAACTTTAGAAGTCAACTCAGCAATCTTGGTATTCAAGCCCGCAACATCGCGGCCGAGGGATTGTGTGGAAGCACCAAGTCCCTGCACTGCCTGCTGACCAAGCGCTTCTATTGTTTCTGTAACTTGATCGAGAAATTCGTCAACCTCGTCAACGTCATATCCTCCCTTGAAACGTACAATCTGGAAGGTATGCTCTCGAATGTCCTTAGGCGTCAACAGAGTCATATGCTTTACACCTCGCTTTTGGGACGCATCTCATTGATATATATCTATTCGATGCTATCACGTACGCAGAAAATTAGGGCAAATAATGCGAAAATTTATGCGCAAAACGCCGATTTTATAAAAAATTACGTATAACTCTCTCACGTTTGGAGCGCTACACAGCCTCAAACGCTCGCACTATAAGCACTCGCTTACGAAACTCGCGTTGGAAGTCCACTGGACTTCCAACCTAAGCGAGTTTCCGCTCCGAGTTGCCTTCGCGCGCTACGCTTTAAGCGCTCCGGCAGGTCGTCGCGCCAACGCGAGATAACCTATAGTTCAGTTTGGCGAGATATAATTGCAGAGATTATACAAAGATACAAAATATTAGGAAAGGTCAATAATGACTGTTCTTGTTACAGGCGGATGCGGTTACATTGGAGCACACGTAGTTCACGCCTTACATAAAATAAATCAGAATGTTGTTGTAGTAGACGATTTAAGCTACGGAAAGCCTACTAGAATCGAAGGCGCTCGACTTTATGGCATGGATATTGCATCTCCAGATGCCGGAGCACGTCTTGCGCAAATTATGAAGGACGAGAATGTTGATTCCGTAATTCATTTTGCTGCCAGAAAGCAGGTTGGCGAGTCCGTTGAAAAGCCGCTTTGGTATTATCAGCAGAATATTAACGGCATGCTGAATGTTCTTGAGGGCATGAAAGATAGCGGAGTAAAGAAGCTAGTATTCTCGTCTTCCGCAGCAACTTACGGCGTTCCACCTGTTGATGTTGTGCCAGAAGACGTTGTTCCTATGATTCCAATCAACCCTTACGGACAAACTAAGCTTTTTGGCGAGTGGATGGCGCGCGCTTGCGAGCACACTTACGACATTCGCTTCTGCGCACTGCGTTACTTCAATGTTGCAGGCTGCGGTCCGGTGGAATTAGAAGATCCTGCAATTTTGAACCTGATTCCTATGCTTTTTGAACGTTTGCAGCGCGGTAAAGCTCCTGCTATTTTTGGCGACGACTACCCTACTGCCGATGGCACTTGCATTCGTGACTACATTCACGTTTCGGATTTGGCAGACGCTCATCTTGAAGCGCTTAAGTATTTGGATCGTGACGAACGCAAGTACGACGCTTTTAATGTTGGAACTGGTAAAGGCACTTCCGTTCGAGAAATTGTTGAAGAAGTACGAAAAGTTACAGGCCTTCCATTTAAGGAAACTGTGATGGATCGCCGAGCAGGAGACCCTCCTCAGCTTATTGGCAGCCCGAAGCGCATTAATGAGGAAATGGGCTGGTATGCTCGCTACGATGTAAAAGATATTGTGGAATCTGCTTGGGCAGCTTGGCAAGCAAATCCTGAACATCATATTGACGTTGAATCGTGGAAGCAGATTGACTAGTAGACTGACTAGATAAAGCAAAACGCGCGACAAAACTGCCGCGCGTTTTTTGTTTGTGGCTCCGAGCGGGATCGATCCGCTGACCTAGCGATTTTCAGTCGCTCGCTCTACCAACTGAGCTACAGAGCCATGATGAATAAAAAACCCGGCGAACCGGGCCTTTACTAATCGCGACCCCGGCCGGACTTGAACCGGTGACCTCCGCCGTGACAGGGCGGCGCTCTAACCAACTGAGCTACGGGGCCGTGGCTTATTCTCTCGAACAGCCGAGTCACTATCTTACAGAATCCTCGCCAAAAAGCAAGTGCTCAGCTCTTTCGGCGTGTTGCCCACAAATAAAACGCTACTCAAGCTCAATCGCGCCAGTGCAAAGCTGATAATATTCACCGCGCTTAGCTAACAACTCCTCGTGAGAACCACGCTCAATAATTTGGCCGTGATTCAAAACCATAATCACATCCGCATTGCGGACCGTAGAAAGCCTGTGCGCAATTACAAACACAGTGCGCCCTTCCATAAGCGAATCCATGCCGTGCTGCACTAAGGCCTCAGTATGAGTATCGATTGAAGAAGTTGCCTCATCCAAAATAAGCACCGGCGGATTTGCAACAGCCGCGCGAGCAATCGCAATAAGCTGCTTTTGACCTTGCGAAAGATCTTCTCCTCCGCCAGTAAGCTCCGTATTATAACCATCTTTAAGTTTAGAAATAAAAGCATCAGCATGAGCTAATTTTGCAGCATTAACACAATCTTCATCGCTAGCCTCTAGGTTTCCGTAGCGAATATTATCCATTATTGTGCCTGTAAATAAGTTCACGTCCTGAAGAACTGTGCCAATAGCGTAACGCAAATCCGTTTTTAGAATATCTCGCACGTCAATTCCGTCGTACAAAATCTGACCGTCGTCAATATCGTAAAAACGCGTAAGCAAATTAGCAATAGTAGTTTTGCCAGCACCCGTAGCACCAACTAAAGCAACTTTTTGCCCCGGCTTTGCAAACCAAGTAATATCATGCAAAACAGGTTTTTTGGAATCGTAGCCAAACACAACATCTGTAAAGCGCACGTCGCCTCGAAGCAAAGTATAGCGGCCATCCTTAGAAGTGCGAGCATCTCGCTTTGCATGGCACACAATCTCTTGAGCCATTTCACTTAAGTTTTGAGCGCGCTTTTTAGCTTTAGTGCCATTATCTTGCTTTGACCTTTTCCAAGCCCAATAAATATTGCTTCCTTCAGATTGTTCGTCTACTTCTTCAAGCACATCAAATGCTGATTTTTCTCCAAGATCTTCAGCAGACTGAAGTACACGCACTTTAACTAATTGCACACTGCCAGAATCAAGTTCTGGCTTTTCATCAAGTAACTCAAAAATACGAGAAGCTCCTGCAAGAGCCATCATAAGTGCGTTAGCTTGCATTGTAATTTCGCCAATAGGGTTAATAAATGCGCGCGAAAGTGCCAGCAAAGATATAAGCGTACCCAATGTAAGAGTACTAGATCCAGATAATCCCAGCGTTGGCAAACCAGCTGAAGCAGCCCACGCACCAAGTAAAGCAATTAATACATAAAGCAAATAGCTTGCATTACTAATAACAGGCATTACGTTATTTGCATAAGAATTCGCACTTGCAGAAATTTTTTGCACTTTTTCTATGCAATTATCTAATTTTTCAATAGAATCTGTCTCATGATTAAAAATTTTAATCACTTTGCTGCCTGTTGCAGATTCTTCAACAAACTCATTTAACTCGCCTAATGCATGCTGGAATTGCTCAAATAAACTGCCAGATTTCTTTAGCATAAAACGCACTAAATAAAGCAACATTGCAGTAAATATAGCTACAAAAACTGCAACCGGAAGCGATAAGCACATAATAGATATAAACGCTGCCAAAATCGACATTAATGCAGAAAAAGAGTCCGGAAAAGCCCACGAAATTGCCTCACGAAGAACCTCAGTATCGTTTGTGTAACGGCTCATAATATCGCCGTAACCTTGAGAATCTAAGTAACGCAATGAAAGCTTCTGCTGATGCTTAAACATAGAATCTCGCAAATCACGCATAACACTTTCAGATATATTCGCAACAAGCCTGCTCCAAAGCCAAGAACAAAACACACCAACAGCGTAAACACTTGCCATCAGAATAATCATGCGAACAAGAGGCGTCCAATCCTGATTATGCTTACCGACAAGCGGAAGAATATACGAGTCAACAAGAGATTGCAAAAACACTGCACTTACAGCTTGCACGATTGCGCTAACTATTATTGATGCAATAATTACGCAAATTTTAACTCGATACACAAGCACATAAGAGGCAAGTCTGCTAAGAGTTTTCCAACTAATAGCTGAATCATTTTTAGAAGAGTGAGCCGTTTTATTATTAGCCATTGTTATTTAGCTCCTTCTTCTTTAGTTGCGCTAGTTATTCGACTTTTTTCTTGAGAAACCGCCATATTTCTGTAAATTTCACAAGATTTAAATAATTCATCATGCGAACCGTTAGCAACAACACGACCATCTTTAAGAACAACAATAATATCCGCATGTTCGATTGAAGATATGCGCTGAGCAACGATAATTTGCGTAGAATCAGGCATAAACTTTTTCAAGCCATCGCGAATTTTACTATCCGTTTTCATATCAACCGCACTCATCGAGTCGTCGAGGATTAAAATTTTCGGCTTCCTCAAAAGTGCGCGCGCAATGCACAAACGCTGTCGCTGACCACCGGAAACATTCTTACCACCCTGGTCAATATGCGTATTGTAGCCGTCTGGTAAATCTTTAATAAACTCATCAGCACAAGCAATTTCGCAAGCTTGACGCAAATCATTATCGCTTGCTTCCGCCCTACCCCAGCGAAGATTTTCTGCAATTGTGCCACTAAACAAAATATTTTTTTGTAGAACAACACCAACTTCTTCACGCAAACTAGAAGAATCATAATCGCGAATATCTTTTCCGCCTACAAAAAGAGCGCCAGAAGTTACGTCATAAAGTCTTGCAATTAATTGCACTAAACTTGATTTTCCAGATCCCGTTGCACCAACAATACCAACAGTTGCTCCAGAAGGAATAGATATATTTATATCATGTAAAATTTCCTGTTCTGCTGGAGTGGATTCATCTGTATTATCTGATTGAGGATAGCGTAACGAAACATTTTCAAAACGCACAGAAGCGTCAGAAAGCTTTGTAAGTGGATGCTTGGAAACAACTTCAGTATTTCGAGATTGCAAAACATGTGAAATACGATGCATCGAAGCTCGAGCTGTTAACGACATTACAAAAACTGCAACTAAATTCGCTAAAGCAAACAAAATTTGCAAAGCATACACTACTAATGCAGCAAGATTTCCCGTTGTTAAACCAAAAGCAGGATTATTTCCTGAAGCCACAATTTCGTGCGAAGCCAACCATGCAATAAGCAGCATGCCAGAATAAAAACATAAGTTAAATAAAGGAATACTACAATTTAACACATACTCAGCTTTAATAAAATAATCATAGATTTTATGTGAAATACGCGTAAAACGACTTATTTCATAATCAGAACGCACATAAGACTTTACGACGCGAATATTATGCAAATTCTCACCAACTCTATTATTCATCTCGTCAATCATTCGATAAATTCGAGAAAATGCTGGAGCAACTATACTAGCTCCAACAGCGCCAATTGCACCAATAATAGGCACAAATGAAAGAAAAACCCACGAGATGGCAGGGCTAATTGAAAAAGTAAACCACCAAGCAGTGATGATAATCATAACGCTGCGAATACCAGAGCGAATAATCATTTGGTAAGCAAATTGCACATTTGACACATCGCTAGTCATACGCGTAACAACAGTACCGCTAGAAAACTTATCTAAATCAGAAAAACTTAAACTTTGCAAGCGTGAAAACATGTTGTGGCGCAAATTTTTACCAAAACCAGCACTAGAATGAGCGCAACAAATACCAGAAATAACGCCTGCAATCATTGCGATTGCAGCAAAAATAAGCAATTGCAAACCATAATATTGCACAGATTCTTGAGAACGTGACATAATACCAAAATCAATAAGATTTGACATTACTGTAGGGATCTCAATTTGCATAGCAGCTTCAACGAGAATAGTAACAGCTGTTAAAACGCCAAGAAAACGATACCTTTTTAAAGAACCTAGTATCGTTCGAAGTGCTCGAGGGGCATAATCTTTTTTATGAGAATCTTTTTTTGATTCATCAAACTTACTTGGCTTCTCAGACTTCTCTGCCATTCTTCCCCTACTCTAAATTAAATACTTATTCTTTAATGATATCACTTTTGAATATAAGGCAGGCAGGGGTTAAGTGAACCAAGCAGCAAGAAAAGCCTGGTAAATTCCCCGCGTTTGGAGCGTTCAACACACAACAACACTCCAAACACGAGAAACTTTGCTCACATTTGTGGTTAAATTTAGGGATTTATGAAGCATCGCCTTCGCCTTGCACGCGATCTTTTCCGTAAATCGACGGAATAAAACGCTCCTGATCGTGAAGCTTTTCCCAAATTACAGGAGGATCGTGCGGATTTTCCAAAGATTTCGGCACGTCGATAATACGTTGATTACTAGAGCCGCGGAATTGCAGCAGCGAATCGTGCAAATCTTTAATATAACGTCCGTCAACAAGAATATCAATATATTGCAGAAGCTCAAGCTTATCAGGCGTCTCCCCTGGACGCATAAGCTCTTCCCACGTGTATCCAGTCCAACTCCAAATATCTTTAGTATGACCAAATTCGCTTCTAATACGCTTGCAAAGAGGCAGCAAAATACCAGTATTAAGCAGCGGCTCACCACCCAACAAAGTCAAACCTTGCACATAAGGTTGCGCCAAATCCTCAATAATCTGATCTTCAAGCTTTTGAGTATAAGGGTGGCCTGCGCGAAAATCCCAAATCGACTCGTTATAACACTCAACGCAATGGAACGGGCAACCGGAAACGTAAAGCGAGCATCGAATACCCTCGCCGTCGGTCATCAAAAAACGCTTGTAATCGGCAATCATGCCCTGACTCATGCGCTCGCTAGACCATTGGCCAGCGCGAGGATTATTAGAAAGTGAGGTAGGAATCCACGGCCCACGATTCACATCTGCAGGCGCAAAATCATGCAAAGTAATGCGAGCCATATCCAACCCCCTTCAAAACCAAATAAGCAACTAAAAAATAAACAACCAAAATTTGCGAAAATAAAATAAATCCAGCCGCTAGAAAGTGCAATCACAAAACGCAATCAACATTCTAACGGCTAGATTATCACCAAACAACAAACACAAGAAAAGCTATTTATCTATCTTAATTATCTATTCAACTTATTTTACTAAGTTTCAACATAGTTAATTAGCTAAGATTATTTTGCTTCCTCGTACCATTCACGAGATTCGCCATTATCCAGCGTCACGTGACCAGTTTCGCCAGACATGTGCTTTACGCGGTGCGCAATCTCCTCGTGACGACCATGAACCATTGGGCGCTGAACAGGATTGCCCAAGTAGCCGCAAGTACGCTTAGTAACATTGCACTTATCTGGGTCACTATTGCCGCACTCTGGGCAGCGGAAGCCTTCCTTCGTTGGCTCAAAATCGCCCTGGAATCCGCAAACGAAGCAGTGATCAATAGGCGTATTCGTACCCAAGTAGCCAATGCCAATCTTATAAGCGTAATCCCAAACAGCTTCCAAAGCCTTAGGATTTGCTTGCAAGCATGGGAACTCGCAGTAGTTAATAAAGCCGCCGGAAGCAAGATACGGGAAGTCAACCTCGTAGCTAAGCTTCTCCATAGGAGTTGGCTGCAACCAAACCGGATAATGGAAGGAATTAGTGTAGAAGTCGTGATCGGTAACGCCTTCAATGCGGCCGAACTTCTGACGATCCATGCGGTTAAAGCGGTCAGTCAAAGACTCTGCAGGAGTTGAGTAAACGGAATAGTGGTAGCCTTCCGCCTTCGACCACTGCTGGCAAAGCTTATTCATGCGGCGAACCAAAGAAAGCGCAAACTGCTTGCCATCCTCATTCCAGCTGTGATCCTTCATCCAATCCTTGCCGAAGAACACTGCCGTAGTCTCATACAAGCCAATGTAACCAAGCGAAACCGTAGCACGCTCATTACGGAACAGCTGATCAACACTCTCGTTAGCTTCCAAACGACCAAAAGCACCGTAGCGGAACAGAGTTGGAGCGTTCACAGGAGTTGCCTGCTTGCAACGCATAATGCGGAATCGCAAAGCCTGGTGAGCAACTTCCATACGCTCGTCAAAAAGCTTCCAGAAGCGAGTCACATCGCCGTGAGATTCAAGAGCAATACGCGGCATGTTAACCGTTACAACGCCAAGATTCATGCGGCCGTCTTCAACATCCTTACCAGTCTTTGGATCAATCCAGCCCTGAAGGAAGGAGCGGCAACCCATAGGAGCCTTGAAGGAGCCGGTAATCTTAACAATGTTCTCGTAGAACACAACATCTGGATACATGCGCTTAGTAGAGCACTCAAGAGCCAGCTGCTTCAAATCGTAGTTCGGGTCACCTGCGTCGGCGTTTACACCGTGCTTAATAGTAAACACAAGCTTAGGGAAGATAGCAGTATGACGATCCTTGCCGAGGCCGCGAATACGATTCAGCAAAATAGCGCGCTGAATTTCGCGAGCAAACCAAGAAGTACCCAAGCCAAAGCCAACAGTTACGAACGGAGTCTGACCGTTAGAAACGCGGTTGGAATTAATTTGATATTCCATAGTTTGCATAGCGTCGTAAATAGCTTTACGCGTCATAATCTTTGCATAAACTTCGCGAAGCTGATCAAGCTCACTCAATTTCTCATCAAAAGGAGTGTCAGCAGGAAGCGGATCTCTGTCTGAGCAGTGAAGATTCTTAGGCTCCTGAGCCTTCAAACCGTCAATCATATCCTTCGCAACTTCAATCGGCGTAGAATCTGGAATCATAGCGTGGGCCATTGCCAAGTTCTTCTCATAATCGCACTTAGCGTAAGGCTCAAGCATTTCGTCAGCGCGATTAACAGTCTGACCACCGTATTGCGCGCCAGCAATATCCTTAATAATCTGCGTAACCTGAGTTGCAGCAGTGCCAATAGACTTTGGACTATCCATCATTGCGTTACCAAGCGCAAATCCCTTAGCAAGCATATCGCCAAAATCAGGAAGCGAGCAGTTGCTCATGCAAGTAAATGGCGAATAATCAGCGTCGTGGAAGTGAATATCACCCTTCATATGCGCGTTAGAAACCGCGTGAGGAAGCATAGAGAAGGCAGAAGCCTTAGAAACAGCGCCTGCAAGAAGATCACGCTGAGTTGCGTAAACGTTGGAATCCTTATTTGCATTTTCGCGCACAAGCGTTTCGTCGCGATTCACAAGGCGATTAACAGCTTCGTTAATATCGGTAGCCTTTGCGCGATCAATATCTCGGTTCAAACGGTAGCTCGTGTAGCAGCGCGCAACCTCGTAAAGATGATTTTCAATAAGTCCGTGCTCAACCAAGGTCTGAATATCCTCAATTTTTGCTGGACCATTGTAACGATCTTGAATTTCAGCCTCAATACGATCCGAAATACCGCGAATCATCTGCTCTTCCTGAGGACCGACTTCCTTACCTAAGTCCTTAAAAGCAGCCTTAATAGCCATAATGATATTCATCGAATCGAAATCAACTACGCGACCATCGCGCTTTTCGACCTGCACGCGGGAAACTGGAGCTGCAGCTAAGTCATCATCCATGCGAATTGCTGCGCTCTTGGCGTCAGTTTCTTCCAAAACCTGCATCGGTACAGACCTTTCTCATAACACTGTTCTTCTAACTGTTCTCTCGCTGCAAAAGCATTATTTTCGCAACGACTTGCTCTACTATAACTCAACTCATGCCCAATATCTAGGGAAAAACGCAAAGATAACAAACTATATATAGTGATTTATTTCACATTCGCAATTTTTGAGGCGTGTCGAGGAGGAGGTAGGCTTGATTGCTGGCGTGTTAAGTTTCTTTGGCGAAATGTGAGCAAACTAATCAAAATAAAAGAAACTATGCAATTAAGCTGCGGGTGGGTGCGTAGATAGGAGTGATTGGCGTAGCGTGTGCGGCAGCGCTAATGTTAGTGTTCTTTAATCAACAGAAACTAATGTAAGTGCAATACACGCCGTTATGGGCGCTCACTTCGTGACGCTTTGATATATTGAGTCACGTGGAACAGATAGCTTTTCAGCATGCACAGGAATTCGGATTCCAACCAGGAGACATTGTGCAACAATGGCTCTGGGACGACGATGTTGACGAAACAATTTGCGAAAGTATCGAACAGCTTACCGGCGAAGAATTGGTAGACGAAGATTACGATGCTGCTGTTGATGGCGTAATTATTTGGTGGCGTGACGGCGACGATGAAGACGAGCTTGCGGACACCATTATGGATGCCACAAATATGCTTGACGACGACGCTCCTATGTGGGTTCTAACACCTAAGCCTGGACGCGAAGGTTCCCCAAGTTCTAGCACCGTGCAATCTGCAGCAAAGACGGCCGGAATGAACGCCGCAACGCCTTTAACTGTAAGCGCAGATTGGAACGGAATTCAGTTGCGCGCCTTCGGTAAAGGTCAGTCTAAGTAAAACTGAGCAGTTTTGGTCGAAATCTTACGAAAAAACGACCTAAACTACTCACTCTTGCGCTGTTTAGGTCGGAATCTTACGAAAAAACGGCATAAACTACACACGATTGCGCAGTTTTGGTCGCTTCACGCTCTTCGACATGTTGTTGTGATCACGCCCACGGTTATTTACACGTTCACGACTAGATTTACGCTCGGATTTACGCTCTACTTTGCTCTCAGTTTTATGCTCGGATTTGCGCTCTACTTTGCTCTCAGCTTTACGCTCGGATTTACGCACACCACTGTGACCATGCCCACCGTGTCCGCGCCCGCGCCCTCGACCGCGACCTTTGCGCTTCTGCTGCTCCGGCTCCGGCATACTCCAGCCTTCCTGAAGCTCAGCAGCCTGCCCCACAATCTCATCTAAAACAGGCGATGCAGGATTTACATCTTCCGCCTTAGCATTAATTCCGGCTCGGCGAAGCATAGTGTGCGCCGCGCGCTTCTGATTAGGCAGCACAAGAGTAACAACATCGCCTTCCTCGCCTGCACGAGCGGTACGGCCCGAACGATGCAAGAACGACTTCGGATCTTCCGGCGGCTCAGTTTGCACAACCAACGCAACGTCACTAATATCAATGCCTCGCGCAGCAACATCCGTCGCAACAAGCACGCGCACTAAGCCTTCTGAAAACACAGCCAAATGACGATCTCGCTGATTTTGCGACAAATTACCTTGCAAATCAACCGCAGGAATACCCTGTTGCACAAACTTTTTCGCCATATTCTTCGCCTGATACTTCGTGCGCGTAAAGAATATGGAACGCTTGCATCCGGAAGCTAGCTTGCGCAAAACCTCGTACTTATCCCCCGCAGACACGGCAAAAATGTGGTGAGTCATAGTGTCAACCTGCGAATCAGCATCGTCAACCGCATGAATCACAGCGTTAGGGAGGAATCTATTTACAAGAGTGGAAACTTGCTTGTCGAGCGTGGCGGAAAACAGCATGCGCTGACCGTTAGGATCCACCTGTTCAAGAAGTCGCGTAACAGCCGGCAAAAAGCCCATATCAGCCATTTCATCGGCCTCGTCCAAAACGCTAACCATCACTTTTTCAAGAGTCAACGCGCCCTGCCGAATCAAATCTTCCAAACGACCAGGGCAAGCGAGCACGATTTGCGCGCCCTTCTTAAGCTGCGATACTTGACGCTGGTATCTAACTCCGCCATACACCGTCACCGTGCGCATTCCGTAAGCCGCTGCAAGAGGAGCAATCACATCGTCAATTTGATGCACAAGCTCGCGCGTTGGAGCCAATATCATTGCGCGAGGAGCTGGAATATCGTCACTTTCGTTTTTACGACTATTTTTTCCATTGTTGATTAAATCAACGAAATTTTCTGCTAAGCGCGCAACCAGCGGAATAGAAAACGCTAAGGTTTTGCCGCTTCCTGTGCGGCCACGGCCTAGAATATTCGCACCTCGCAAAGAATCCGGAAGCGTGGCCTGCTGGATTGGGAAGGCCGTGGTTTTGCCATCCTCACGCAATACTTCTACAAGAGGATCCGGCACGCCAAGCTGCGTAAAAGTTACGTCGTCGCTGTAATTTTCGCGCGATTCGATTGCAGAATCTGGAATAATTACTGAATTTTTAGAAGATTTATTGTTTTTAGCGAAATCTCTTTTACTATTTTCTTTTTTAGCGAAATCTTTTTTAGCGAAATCTTTTTTAGCGAAATCCTGCTCAGCCTCGCGAATTGCAGTCTCCTCGTAGCGTAAAGCTTTCTGACGCGCCTTTTCACGCGCCTTTTCCGCCTTACGATTGCGCTCTCTGCGCGCATTAAATTCGTGATTATTCTTCGCGCCTCGCTTTTGATGAGACGCAGCATTATGAGTATGCGGCACAATAGCCTTTCGTAAAATATGTGTATTCAAAACTTAAATTTCAAACCGTGAACTAACTGAGCCTAGCACACGCGCCGCACAATCACGGCAAATGTTTCAAAAAAGGGTAAACAGCAAAAAGCCCCACCGTGAAGAATCACAGGCGGGGCTTTATTTTTACTTATGCGATTAAGTAAGCTTGCTAAACGCATGCCAGCTTACGAAATTCGTGCGATTTTCGTAAGCTTTCTAAAGCTTTGCAGGCTTTGCAGCCTCTCGCCTAGTTGTTGCTATGGCGAGAAGTACCGCGACGCTTACTCACGAAGAACGCAGCACCAGCAGCAGCAACAGTAGCAAGCAAGCCAATCACAGACACGTTGCTACCAGTCTTACTCAGCTTAGAAACACCACTCTTCAACACCTGAGCGCGCACAGAAGCACGCACCTGAGCCGCATGAGCCTTAGCAGACGCCAAAGCCTTACGAGCAGCAGAAAGCTTCTGAGCCGCAGCATCAACCTGAGCCTGAGTTGCGTTAGGATCAGCAGCAACCTTCTTAGCTTCAGCCAAAGCAGTATCCAAAGCCGCCTGAGCCTTAGAAACTTGAGCATCAGCCTGCTTCACAGCCGGATTGCTCTCAACCGCAGCGTTCACAGCAGCAGAATTTGCGCCATTAGCATTATTGGCGTTGGAAGCATTACCAGAGTTTGCACCAGCACCAGCGTTTGTGTTACCAGCATTGCCAGCTCCAGCATTACCAGGCTGAGAATCAGCTTCAGCACTATCAATCTGAACGTTCAACTCGCCCTTATCCACAGTAGTAGGCGCATTATCATTCACACCAAAGCCAGCGCCACCAGGGACTGGGCTTGGAGTTGGAAGCGGGTTCACATCATTATCAACAGAACCATAACCACTCAAAGCTCGAGCCGCAGAACGCAAAGCCTCAAGAGCAGCATTAACATCATCCTGCGTGGCAGATGGGTCAGCATACACTGCGCGAGCCTTAGAAAGAGCCCTATCGTACGCGAGCTGCTTATCCGAAGGCGAAACAATGTAAGACATGCGACGGCCGATAGTACTATCCAAAGCAATCTCAGCAGCCAAATCCGTCTTATCAACAGCAGCAGGAGTTGGGGCTGGCGTTGGCTCTGGAGCACGGCCGTTGAGCTCGTTATAAGCCTTCTGCAAAGCCTTCAAAGCGGCATCCAAAGCCTTCTGCTTAGCTTCCTTTGTGCTAAGATCTGGCTGCTGAGCGCCAGGCTGCTGACCGCCTTGGCCGCCAGGCTGAGCCTGAGTCTTACCAGTTAGCTTATCGATAAGATCCTTAGCATCCTTAAGAGCCTTATCGTACGCCTGCTTCTTATCAGTATCAGCATTGGTGTACCTTACATTAGCCTTAACATCGTTTTCCTTATCAATCTCAGTCTGCAAAGGCTTAGTGTCTACACCGTCAAGCGCCTTACGCGCATTTTCAAGATTCTGGAGTGCAGTGTCAACCGCCTGCTGAGCTTGCGCTTCTGCCTCAGGAGTACGAGGAGTAGCGTTCGGATCCTGTTGGTTTGCATTATCATCTTTAGCAGTCTTCAATGCGTTTTCAGCATCAGTAAGCGCCTGATCAAACGCCTGCTTCTTCTCTTGAGAAGATGTGTTGTAGATAGGGTCACCAGGTGTAGCCGGCTTAGTGGAATCGTTAGGATCAGCTTGCGTTGGCTTAAGCTTAGAGTCGTTATCTACTTCAGCCTGAAGCGCATCGGTATTAACGCCTGCACCCTTAACTTTGTCATCAATGGCCTGCATGGCCTTAAGAAGATCTTTGTACAGCTCATTAACCTGATCCGCATCCTTGGCGTCGCCATTTGCCTTATCAAGAACATCCTTAGCAGCTTTGTGAGCGGCGTCAAACGCATCCTTCTTAGTTTGATCGGCGAAATTCTTGTATGTCTTTCCGTTGGAGAAATCATCAGCTGTCTTTTTCAGCTTCTCAAGGCGAGCCATAGCAGTATCGGTTGCAGTGGCATTTGCGAGCGCGTCGTCGATGTCGTCAGAAGTTGTACCGTCATCATTGGTGTGATTACCAGCATCAGTGCCATTGATGATCGCCTTGAAAGCATCCTTCTGAGCATCATTAAGATGCTTGAAGTCATCAATCTTCTTTAGAGCATCATCAATCTTCTTAGCTTTCAAATAACGATTAGCGATAGCAGTCGGGTCGCCAGACTTAGTTGCAGCCTTGATGTCCTTCTCTGCCTGCTTCTTTTCTTCGTCAGAAAGATTGCTATTTTTAATGAGCTCAATCTGCTCTTTCTTTTCCTTCTCAAGAGCGGTCTTATTGTCGTTCTCTTGCTGTTTTTTGTTAGTATTCTGCGCGTTAGTCACCTGAGTGTTGATGTCTTTAAGCGCCGCACTAATATCAACACCATCAAGAGCAGACTTGATTTCGGATGGCTTCTTAGCACCCTTGACTGTTCCTTGAGCTGTGGTGATTGCATTCTTGGCCGCTTCAACCTTATCTTTAACAGCATTCTTCTGCTCTGCAGTCAAGCCATTTTCAGCATCTGTGAGCTTCTGCAAAAGCGCATCAAGCTTGGCATTAGCTGCAGCCTTGGCGTTAGCCTCATTGATTTCGTTCTGGCGCTTGGCTGCGTCAAGAGCCGTGTTGATACTATCAGCTGTAGCATTGTCTGCCTTCAACGCGTTATCCAAAGCAGTGAGGGTTGCATCCTTACCAGGAGTTCCTCCGAGCAATTCGTTAAGAGCAGCATCATCAGCATGAGTATCAGCGGTGTTGTTCTTATCGCCCGTGCCATGATCGAGGAACGGAAGAGCACCCTTCTTGATGTCATTCTGCAATGCACCCTTGGCATCATTAATAGCCTTGGCCTTCTCGAGAATCTTCTTTACAGCTTCAGGAGTTTTAGCACCTTCTGGATGTGCTGGTGTACTATCACCGTTAAGCTCAGCCTTTAGATTAGCCTTATCATCATCTGAAAGGTTTGGCATGTTATTGATGGTATTCTCAGCGTTGGTCTTGTCAGTTTCAAGCTGTTGTTTTTGCTTCTTGTCGCGCTCTTCCTTATCCTTTTTCTTTTTATCGTCATCAGCTTGCTGCTGAGCAGTAGTGCCTTGCTTGTTGTTGTTAATTTGTCGCTGAATAGCAGGATCAGAAGTGTTGTTCTTATTCTTCTTGGCCTGCTCATTGGCGTTATTCAAAGCCGTGTTGACGCCGTTTGCATCATGAGCATCGTCAACCTGCTTCTTGAACTGCTTCTTCTGCTCAGGCGTAAGGTTTGGATTGCGCTCAATCGCTTCCTTCGCCTTTTCCTTCATCTTATCCAGCTTGCTCTTCTCGCCTGGCTTTGGAGCAGGCTCTGGCGCAGCCTTCTTCGTGTAAGTAGGCTTAACCGTAAATGTGGTAGTGCCATCGCCATCTACAACAACGATTCCATCCCTGCTTACGCTCTTAATCTTGGTGACGCCGTCAGCGCCAACCTCCATGTACACAGTGCCTTGCTTTGGAGTAAGGTTTGTAGGCAAGGTGATATCACTTGTCGAAGTGACATTTACCGTATTTCCGTTATCGTAATTTGCCTCAATGAATGCCTTTATTGCAGCTTTGAGGTTATCATCAGTCAGGCTGTCTGGATTATCAACCTCAACGGTAGGTGTATTGAAGACGTGATTTAACTTTTTTGAATCAATAAGCTTTTGTATGATACCACGAAGATTCTTAATTATTGTTTCACGTTGAGAAACATCAGTCTCATTCTCATTTATATTATTGATTTCACCAGGGTACTTAGTTGGATCCTCAATACCAGCCTTCTTGAAGTCTCTGTTCTTCAATCCATCACTAATCTTTTGATTCCACAAAGCCAAAGCCTGCTTCTTCAAATCAGCAATTGTAGTATCTTTTGAAACAGAATTCTTGTCATACAGACTGTCATGATTGATTGAATACTCTTTACCCCTATTGTTCTTAACAACAATATCACCGCTAGCATTTACGCTGATTGTAGTAATTCCAGAGCCATCTTTTGCTGCAGTACCAATACCGCTTGTACCCTGCTTTGGCGTCCAATTTCTTCCGCCAGTATAACTATCAGAGCTGCCATCAACAGAAGCATTATTCCAGTTAGATTCAATAAACTGTTTAAGTGCACCCTTCTTTTCGGCGTCTGTTGGTGTTTCACCAGCTATTGGATACTTTTTTATAATAAATACGTGTCCAGCGGAATCTGGACCAACTGTAGTAGTTTGCTGATTTGGATGCTGATTTGGCTGTTTTACAAAGAACATGCCCATTGGATAAGTTTTCTTAGATGTGTACCCTTTTACACTAAAAGTAACTTGACCAACACCACTATTATCAACACTATATTCAATAGTTATATCATCTGCATTTATTTTATTTTTAGTCTTAGAGTCCTTAACATAACTCTTCAATTGACTCTTTAATGCGTTAAGTTTATTTGCATTGTTTTGCTGCTGAATCTCGCTCATACTTGTCTTGAAAGGATCAAAACTAACAGGTGTATTCGTAGATTTAGCTTCAACAATGAACTCTTTTTCGGCCTCTTGAGCAGGAGGTTCTGGAGCTTGCTTCTTCTTTTCCTTAAGGAACTGCCATGCGTCAATAACTGTTGTGGAGCCATCTTTCCAGGTGATGGTTACATCGCCAGTGGTCTTATTAACCTCTACAGGTGCGTTATTACCATTCTTTTCCTTTGATTCATCATAAGGAGTGATACCCTGATTTGCCGTATCAAAAGCAGATACTATCTTATTTATTTCGTCTTGCTTAAGCGACTTCAGATTCTCAACCTCAATCGCATCAGGCACAACGTAAGGCGCCCAATCGGCGATAGTTGCTCCCTGATACACGAGTTCAGACGCAGGAATTTCAAACTTGGAATCATCCTTGTATGTAATAACAAGCTTTGTGCCGCCATCAACCGTCGTGTCATCAACAAACTTGATGCCGTCAGGGTCAGATTTCACATTATCATTAAAGTTCTTATTCTTTTCGTTCGCCTTCTTAAACGCCTTAAGAACTGCTTCTTTATCATCTTTTGTCAGCTTAGACGGCTTCACCACAGGCGTGCGATCTGGCATCTTTGGCTTATACTTATCGCTATCGGATTCGTCTTTTGCAACAAGAATGCTTGCAGGAATTGTGCGCTTAGTATTGTCCTTAAAGGTAATAGTTGCAGAACCGTTATCATTTACAACAATGCAATCTTGATCGTCTTTAACTAATTTATCAAACAGAGTTTGAGCACCAGCTTCACCGCGGTTTGCATCCTCAATAGCCTGCTTAACTTTACCCTTTTCGTCATCGTTAAGCTTCTTAAGATTCTTAACAAGTGTCACAGCAGGATACTTAAGCGTCAAATGATCCGCAATCTTTGGCGTATTGTGCTTTTGACCAGCCGCATAATGCCAATTACCAGCAAAACGGTAAACACCAGCAGCAAAACGAAGCGGATGCTCATCGCGCTTTTCCCACGCATCATCCGTCATTTCGGCGACGTAGGTCATGTCATAATAGCGCGTACCTGCAGACTCCCAGTCTACGAAAATACCTTGCAGACCAGCTGTGTCATTCTTATAATCGTCCCACTGCTTTTCAGTATTACCGACTTTGTCGTAACTTCCACCATTAAGACCAAGCAGCTGCTTCCAGCCCTTGCTGGCAAGCACTTTACTATCCTTAAAGTAGAAGTTGGAAATATTATTCCAGTCTTCCGGCTTATTGTAGGTCTTCTGCGACACTATGCCATAGCCATCGGCATTCGTAAACTTAAACTGCGAAGAGCCTGCAGGCTTAAATGGCTGATTTCCGCGCTGATTAGTCAACTTTTCAACGCGCGTATAAGTAATATCCTGAACGTCCTGCAAACCTTTTGGAACGCCAAACCACCACATTGGGCGGAATCGCCAGTCGTCGGCTGTACCGTCCTTTTGGTCGCAATTAGAAAGATAATGAACGCGAACAAACTTGCCAAGCGGATCTTTGCCTGTCGTACCGCCCGCCTTAGCATTCTTAAGCGTATCGTAATAATCCACCTCAATGTGGAAACGAGCTTCGCTATAGCTTGCGTCTGTTTTATAACCGTAGTAAATGTTGTTGCCAGTGCCGTCTACATAACCGTCAGCATATGCAGGAGTAGAAACGAATACCCCCCCCCCCGAGCACCATAGCACCTGCAAGCATAGCCGCGCACACGCTCTTAGAAATAGGTGCATACTTAGCATTTTGAGCAGACTTTACTAAAGCAGCAAAATTATTCGCTTCATTAATCTTCTTCATTTTTTCTTCACTCCGTTTATTCGACTATCACTGCTTAATGCGTATTTCGGCAGCAGTAGAAAAATTAGCGTTTATAACAATAGTCTTCAACCGCAGTATAAATGCTTTGGTTATAACAGTTATAACATTGGTTATAATTTTGACTATAAGCCAAATGACTTAATACTGCGGTTGAAAATAGTACAGTGTGTATAATACTCAAAATTTTATACATTTCAAGTATTACAATTCTGTGACTTTCGTCACTTTATGCGCAAATCAGCAAATCAGATAGTAAGCAACCCGACGAGTACATAACACGCCGCGTAAGCAAAATCAGCAAATCAGCGCGTAAGCTTCCTGTGCAAGCGATGCGGACGAGCAGCTTCCTCACCCAAGCGCGCAATCTTGTTTTCTTCGTACGCTTGGAAGTTACCTTCGAACCAGTACCATTTTGCAGGATTCTCGTCGTCGCCTTCCCACGCAAGAATATGCGTAGCAACTCGGTCAAGGAACCAGCGATCGTGCGAAACCACAACAGCGCAGCCTGGGAACTCAATCAGAGCATTTTCCAAGCTTTCCAAAGTCTCAACATCCAAATCGTTCGTAGGCTCATCGAGAAGAAGTAAGTTTCCACCCTGCTTAAGCGTCAAAGCCAAGTTCAAACGGTTACGTTCACCGCCGGAAAGCACGCCAGTAAGCTTCTGCTGATCCGAACCTTTAAAACCAAAGCTTGCAACGTATGCGCGAGTAGGAATTTCAACGCCTGCAACTTCAATAAAATCAAGTCCGCCGGAAACAGCTTCCCACAAGTTCTTGCTTGGATCCAATCCTGCACGATTCTGGTCCACGTAAGAAATCTTCACAGTGTCGCCAACAATAAGCTCGCCGCCGGAAAGCGGCTCCAAGCCAACAATCGTCTTAAACAGCGTAGACTTACCAACACCGTTCGGGCCAATCACGCCAACAATACCGTTACGCGGCAAAGTAAACGACAAGTCGTCGATTAGCACACGGTCGCCAAAAGCCTTGTGAATATGCTTCGCTTCCAAAACTTGCGAACCCAAGCGTGGGCCTGCTGGAATCTGGATTTCGGAAAAATCAAGCTTCTTAGAATTGCGTGCTTCCTGCTCCATTTGATCGTAGCGTTCCAAACGAGCCTTGTTCTTTGCTTGGCGAGCCTTCGGCGAACTACGCACCCAATCAAGCTCATTCTTCAAACGCTTAGCAAGCTTGGCATCCTTAGCGCCCTGAATTTCCATACGCTTGGCCTTGGTTTCCAAGTACGTGGAATAGTTGCCCTTGTACGGGTAAAGCTGGCCGCGGTCAACTTCGCAAATCCACTCTGCAACATTGTCCATAAAGTAGCGGTCGTGGGTAACAGCAATAACAGCGCCCTCGTACTTGTGCAAGAACTGTTCCAGCCAAAGAATTGACTCTGCATCCAAGTGGTTCGTAGGCTCGTCCAAAAGCAGCAAGTCTGGAGCTTCAAGCAGAAGCTTGCACAATGCCACTCGCCTGCGCTCACCACCAGAGCACACAGAAACAGGAGAATCCGGGTCTGGGCATTGCAAAGCATCCATTGCCTGCTCAAGCTGCGAATCCAAATCCCAGCCGTTTGCAGCATCAATTTCAGTCTGCAACTTGCCCATTTCTTCCATTAACGCATCAAAATCAGCGTCAGGATTGGCCATTTCTTCGCCGATTTGGTTAAAGCGCGCTACTTTTTGCGCAATCTCACCAAACGCCATCTTAATATTTTCGCCAACTGTCTTAGTATCGTCCAGCGGTGGCTCCTGCTGCAAAATACCTACCGTATAGCCCGGAGTCAAAGAAGCTTCGCCGTTTGTAACATTTTCCAAGCCGGCCATAATTTTCAGCAGCGTAGACTTACCCATGCCGTTCGGGCCAACAACACCAATTTTTGCGCCC
>NZ_JBKQXU010000002.1:25584-91144 GCF_048545135.1 Gardnerella bretellae | reverse complement strand
CCGTTCGGGCCAACAACACCAATTTTTGCGCCCGGAAGGAAGCTTAAAGTAACGTCGTCGAGAATTACGCGATCTCCATAAGACTTACGCGCTTTAATCATCTGATAGATAAATTCAGCCAAAGTAATATACCATCCTTATAAACGTTGAAATTCCAGCGTTTACTGCTTTATGCAAAGCAATAAGTTATTGAGCGAAACTAAACAGCATTACGTAAAACTAAATAGCATTACGTAAAACTAGCATGTTGCCGGAGTGCGGTCAGACTTTTTTGTAGACTCTGCACCATCTTCCGGCGGCAACTGACAAAGAAATTCGCCCAAAATGCCAACAAGCATATCTACAAAGCAAACGAATCCTGCAATAGAACACTCGCGCACAACAACAGAATTATAAAATACCATTTCACTGTGCGGCAAACTCATTAGCAACTGGCCTATATACCAGCCAGCCAAAATAGATCCAGCCATTCCCAATGACTTCGACAACATCAAAGCGGCAACAGCAAACTGCGGGCTTGTATGCTTATTGTTTTTCTTAGCTTTTTCACTAACACTTAAGTGAGTTTGCAAAGCCATAACAAATGTTGCAACACCGGCAACTACCATAATTGATATAACAACCCACGGAGCTCCGGCAAGAGACATAGCACTAGACTCTGTTGACGACACAAGAAATGCGCCTAGTACAAAGCCAAACAGCAGACCTAATACCAGATACCACCAAGGTGTGCGATACGCTTTCATTAATAATCATCCCCTAAAAGCCATTGATCTGAGTATATACCAACAGTTTGAGTATCTAAAGCAAGAGCTAAAGAATACGAAAGCGGGTTGTGATCCAAAGCAGCGTCCGACTCAATTTGCATCCATGGCATAAGTTCAGGTGATTTAGGATCCACTGTTACCATTTGCGCAATTTCTTGCGGCAGCCCTTCCGGATTTATTGATTCAGTTTCCGTAGCAGGTGCTCCGTATGAACGAGAGCCTAGAACGCGAAGAGTTATTTTGTCTTTATCTGAACAAGAAACAATACGAACTAAACGCAACATTTCATACTCGTCTCTAGTTGAGGAAAGAAGGAAAACGCAGGTGTAGTAGTCAGCATCAAGCGCATTCGCAACATATAATGCGGATATGCCGTCTACGCGAGTTTCTCCATCTTGCTCAAGAAGTGCAACTATTTTCAGCATAGCAGAACGCGTAGCATGATTGGCGACACCCCTCATTGAGATTACCAAAGTTGTGCGCATTTGAAGCGGGTCTACGTCGAAAAATCGGTGTCTTTCTTCACTCGCAGCCATTTCGTTTCCTGGATTATTTAATTGGTTTTCGCAAAGATTTTCGCCAGTATTGTCACAAGTATTTTCACAAGAGTTGTCAGCGTTTACAGCCTCGCCTTCAGCGTTGCAAGACTTACTTGCAGCGTCATCTTCTGCAGAATTACCCATATAATCTTCAGCTGCAGCATTCGCAATATCTATAGCTGCTTGAGCCGCTGCAGCAGCTTCTGCATCTTCAATACGCTTATTTTCTTCTTCGTTCTGTTCTATAAGCGTACGGAAGTAGTCTGCATTCGGACTATCTTCTAAATCATCAATATCAACTTTTCCGCTTCTAACAGCAACATGCGCAATACTTTCGGGAACTGCTCTGTTAGACATGTCGTACTTTCTTTTAGCAACACGATGCACAGTAACAGAAACGTCGTCAACTTCGCTTTGCAAACCGTAGTAGTTGCTGCGAACAGAAGCGCGAACAGTAACATCTGCTTCAACAACCTGCCATGTGCGCATAACAGAATCCGCAACCTTATTAGTCATAAGCTCCAAGGCGATTGACGGATGATCTTCAATTTCATCATCGTGCTCGCACTGCCTTAACGAAAAAGCAAGACGATCTGTCAATTGCGGAATATCAATTGCATGAGTATCGTTACCAGCCAACGCCCTGCTCAAATCAACTTTTAGAACAGCATCAATGCGAATGTTCGTGTACAAGCCAATAACAATGTCGTTAACATTAGGCCTCACGCCGTTAAGCCGTATAAGGCTATAACTATTTTCTTCCACTGCTTTTCTCCCCGCCTATACGAGAAAGCGCACAATAGCAATATTTACGCTTGCTGTTGTGCTGCTTTCTCAGTTTTAATATTCGATTTTTACTTTTTGGTTTTACTTTTGATTTGCGCTTTTGTTTTCAACTTTGTTTGCGCAAACCAGCGTTTTGTTACATTCTACTAGATGCAAAAAGAAAATACCTAATTTTACTCAGATTTTCCTTCTACATTTCGTCTTAAACTTTCCGGAATTTCCACAGGCGGAATATCTGAATCCGGACGCTGGTCGTTAGAAAGCCAAAGAGTACGCTCCGGAGCCTTGCGAATCTTACTAAAGATTTCCTTAAGCTCCTTCTCGTTAAGCGTTTCTTTTTCAAGAAGCTGACGAACCAGCTCGTCCAAAACGTCGCGATTATTGTTAATAATCTCCCACGCTTCAGTATGAGCAGTTTCAATAAGCTTATGAACTTCCTCATCAATAACTTCAGCCGTGCGGTTCGAGAACTTGCGTGGCTGCAAAGAGTCAAGAGATCCGGAAGCGTCATCGTCCGCGTCCATCCACTTAACTGCTCCAAGCTTTGCAGAGAAACCAAACTCCACAACCATCTTGCGAGCAATAGCCGTAGCTTTTTCAATATCGTTAGAAGCTCCGGTTGTTGGATCGTGGAACACAACTTCCTCAGCCGTACGACCGCCCATAGCGTAAGCCATTTGATCAAGAAGCTCGTTTCGCGACTGGGAATAACGATCCGTAGTTGGCATAACAGCCGTGTAGCCAAGTGCGTGGCCTCGTGGCAAAATAGTCACCTTTGTAACAGGATCCGTATTATGCAAAGCCGCAGCAACCAAAGCGTGACCACCCTCGTGGTAAGCGGTATTACGCAACTCGTCCAAAGCCATGCCCTTAGACTTCCTGCGAGGACCCGCCTGAACGCGGTCAATTGCCTCATCAATAGCGCGATTATCAATGTATTGCGCGCCAGAGCGAGCACAAAGCAAAGCAGCCTCGTTAAGAACGTTAGCCAAATCTGCACCTGTAAAACCAGGAGTGCGCACAGCAACCATATGAAGATCAACGTCTGGAACGAAAGGCTTACCCTTTGCGTGAACCTTCAAAATTGCTTCGCGGCCTTCCAAATCAGGAGCTTCAACAGCAACCTGACGGTCAAAGCGGCCAGGGCGAAGAAGTGCAGAATCGAGCACATCCGGACGGTTAGTTGCGGCAATAATAATCAAATTAGTGTCGTTGTCGAAGCCATCCATTTCTACAAGCAGCTGATTAAGTGTCTGCTCACGCTCATCGTGGCCGCCAGTCATGCCGCTTCCGCGACGACGACCAACAGCATCAATCTCATCAATAAAGATGATTGCAGGAGCGTTCTTCTTAGCTTCGTCAAAAAGTTCACGAACACGAGACGCACCCAAGCCTACGAACATTTCCACGAAGTCAGAACCTGCCATTGCGTAGAACGGCACTCCAGCTTCGCCTGCAATAGCGCGCGCAAGCAATGTTTTACCAGTTCCTGGAGGGCCGTAAAGAAGAACGCCTCGAGGAATACGCGCACCCAAAGCCTTGTAGCGCGAAGGATCCTTTAAGAAGTCCTTAATCTCCTCAACCTCTTCAACAGCAGCCTGCTCGCCAGCAACGTCAGCAAACTTAGTCTTAGGAGTTTGACCTTCAACAAGCTTTCCGCGGCCGCGACCGCCGCCCATTCCAAGCATTCCGCCGCCGGCACCACCAATGCGACTAAACATGAACCAAATCATGCCAAGGAAGAAAAGAATAGGCACAAGCGAAGTAACAAGATAGGAGAAAATTCCAGAAGATTGCAAGTTTGCAGTCCAACCATTAGACGGCTTAGCTTTTTCAACTTCCTGGATAATAGACTTACCTTGAGCAATAGTGTAGTAGAATTGCACATCCTTGCCGTAATCATGCTTCTGCTTATCTCGCTTATTATACTTACTAAACTTTTTGTCGAGAGTAAGCTTCACAAGCTGCTTGTTATCAATAATTTCGGCATAGTTTGCTTTATGCGAGCGCAATAACTCAATACCGTCTTGGGTATCAATAGTTTGCGAACCTGTTTTTGCAAACATTTGGAAGCCGACTACAGCAAGAAGTACTAGCAGAACAATCCACGTCCATGGAGACTGCCAGATTGGGCGACGAGACTTATTGTTGCCGTCATTGCCGTCATTATTGCCTTTATTGTTGTTACGCTGGCCGTTATTTCGAGAATTCCTAGGATTTAGCGGGGTTAAGAACGGATTATTTCCGTTATTTCCGCGCCCAGGACCACCCATTGGGCCTTGCGGTGTCATAGGAGAAGCGCCCATGTAATAAGGCTCCTTTCAAACTCCCTAATTTCTATAAAAATTCAGGTAAGAATTTTGAATAAAGAATAAAGTAAGCTCTATACACAAAGCTTAATTGCCATAAACAGATGGCTTTAATACTGCAATACTATTGAGATTGCGGTAACGTTCGTCGTAATCCATGCCAAAGCCGACGACGAAAGCATCCGGAATTTCAAATCCCGTGTAGTCGATTTTAACGTCAACTTCGCGGCGAGCTGGTTTGCTTAGCAGAGCAAAAACTTTAACGCTGTTAGCTCCGCGACCCTTCAACTCGTTTACCAACCAATCAAGAGTTCGACCGGAATCAACAATATCTTCAACAATAAGAATATCTTTGCCGCGAACATCCGTACTTAAATCTTCACGAACCTTAATCTGCCCGCTAGTTTGAGTACCACTGCCGTAGCTTGACAAACTCATAAAGTCCATTGGCGCATTAACGCTCAGCTCTTGAGAAAAAACAGCAAGCGTATTAACAGCGCCTTTAAGCACTGCTACGAGCAAAATATTACGATTTTTGTAATCTTCGCTCACTTGCTTTGCAACCTCACGAATACGCTTCATAAGGTCTTCGTGGCTGATTAATTCATAGTCAATGTCATCTCGTATATCTGCAACTTGCATGTTCACTATCTTGGCATAAACGAATGACGATATTACGAGCGTGCCGCAACGCTTCATAATGATTAGGTAACGAAATAGGCTTTTGTCCGTGCCAATTTACACTAAGTTCGTCGATTGCTTTTATGTGACTTGACGAAAAACGCAGTAAAAGCGCTGTTAAAGCTCTTGCTATAACACGACGGCGAATTGAAGGATGATACTGTGCTAATTTTTTTGCGTCCAAAACTATTTCTTGAGATTTTTCGTTAGCTTGCAAAATAGTTTCATAAGCTTCGTCGACTTTAGAATTTATGTAGTCAAGATCATCTTGAGCAAAATCGGCGCCTCGGGAAAGTATAGTCACCATATCTGCTTGTAAAAAGCGAGAAATATAAGGCATAAGAGTGTGTCTAATCCTAGAGCGCAAAGGGTAATTTTCGCAAAGTTCAAGATTTTGTGCAGACGTGTCTCCATTAGTAGGATCATCCCACCAAGAAATTCCCAAATCTTCGCAAATTCCAGTAGTTTGATTGCGAGTAAGCTCAATAAGCGGACGCGCAAAACGCACGTTTTGGCGCAAAGTTACAGCTTTCATACCAGCAACTGCTTCTAATCCTGCAGAATCTTTTAATCCAATAAGCACTGTTTCTGCTTGATCGTTAGCAGTGTGAGCTAGTAGAACTACGGCTGCTTTATGAATTTTTGCGACTTCAATAATAGCTTCGTAACGCGCAAACCTTGCTGCAGATTCTTCACCTTCGCCAGAATCTTTTACTTGAACAGACTTAATAAAAACGTATTTTTCGTTTATTCCAGCCTGAATACAGCGTTTAGCAGCTTCGCCGGCAACTTGTGTTGAATTAGGCTGAATATGGTGGTCAACAATTACTACGCCACAACGAAGCCCTCGAGACGCGCAAACAATAGAACTAAGCGCTGTAAGAGCAAGCGAATCCCTGCCTCCGGAGCAAGCGACAAGAACTAAAGGAGCATCGAGTGCAGTCTCATGCGTGCCGTGCTCATTAAAACACGAATCTTGGCTTTGAAGCGAAAGCTTGTCGAAGCAACGATTTATTGCGCCGATTCCTGCGCGCATACAAGACGAGTAAACCATATCGTCTAGTGTAGCGCGATTAGTAGCAGAAAATCACCAAGCAAAATATTAAATATTAGAGGTTTGGAAGCTGAGCCATGAACTTGTTAATCGCAACAAAAGCTCCCCAAAAATCGTAGGGTTGATTTGCAACAACAGCGAAAGTTAAAACGCCACCGCTTTTTCGAGATACGTTTCCAGACATGGAACTTACTTCGCTTAAGGAACCGGTTTTTACGCGCAAAAGTCCCGCAGCGGACTCATCCGCCAAACGCTTTCGAGAAGTGCCAACTAAGCCCGGCAAGGACAATCCTTCAGAAGAAGCAGCTCCCCCAGAATCTGCATTAATATTTAGCACCTGAACTTTTGCCAAAGTTGTAACAAGAACATGAGATTTTGGAGATAATCCCGAACAATCAGACATATTCAATCCGCGCGTGCTGATTTTAAGCTTACGCAAGCCTTCTTCTACCGCTTGAACCGCACCTTTCGGAGAATTGCTTTTATGAGCCGCAATAGCAGTTAAACGGCCAAATTCTTCCGCCAACGTGTTATCTGAAAGTCGAAGCATATAAGACATAACTTCATTAAGAGGCGCTGAAGAAACTTGCGCAAGAAGACGCGAATTTTCGGATATTAGCGGGCGTGTTTCACTTACTTCAATTTCAGGATTTTGAGAATCTTCCGACTTATTTTCATCTTCGGAATTTTTGCTACTATCCAAGGAGTTTTCAGTAGAATTTTCCGCTTTTTTATCTGTTTTATCGGAATAATTTCGTACTTCAATTCCTTGCTTAATAAGCAACCTTGCAAAAACTTGGCCTACGCTTAAAGCAGGATGAGGATCCGAAAGCGGAAAATCTGTTATTGCATCGGCATCAATACCAAGAATTTGAAGATCACGCTGACGCGCATCATCAATAGCCATAGACGAAGTTTCGGCATAAAAACGGCGCTCAGTATCCGTTTCATAAACAAGAGCAGGAGCGCGCTTTGCACCAAAAAGCGAATCATCAAGCGAAAGAGAAACTTCGTGAATATTATCGAGCTTTAAGGCGGCTGCAGTTCTTTTAGCTAAAGTTGTTAAACCAGCCCTACCGTTTACATGAGACCAATCGTTTTCACCAACCCCAAGAAGCATATCACCATTGCCGCGAAGCACAATTTTACGTAAGTTTGAGCCTGACTTTGAGACTGACTTTGAGCCGGAAGATTGCTCAGAATCTTTAGCTGATTTAGGCAGCAAAAATACTTGAGTATCAAGAGTTGAACCCATATCCAAAGTTCTTGAAGCAACGGCTGCAGTTAGGGTTTTAAGAGTTGACGCAGGTTCTCGAGGAGTATTCGCTTCGTGAGAAGCAACCACACTTCCATTAGCATCCATGATTACTACAGAAGTATTATCACTTATTGAAGGATCAGCAATTAAAGCATCAATAAGCTTCTGAGATTGCTCGCGATTAATAGGCTTTCCGTAAGTTGCACCTTTTGCTAAAGAAGGAACACTAAGCAAAGCGCGCGGAGAAGACACAACAGTTGATTTGTGTTGCAAGCGCAAAGTTAACGGACCTGGCAAAATATCGCATACGTCAAGCGAAACATACGTAACCATAATCACAAGGCTAAGTATTGCAGACAAACTTGCAATAAGAAAACGCCAACGAGATGGATACTGGCTTCTTAAAACCATAGCAGCGTATTTGCTTGGTTTTTTAGAATCGATTTGTTCTAAAGAATCGCTCGATTTTGGTGCACTCGCATTAAGAGTATTTAAGGCATCGTTTGAGCCTTTACCACTTTCCATGCGAGCACACCTTTAAATCGATTGCAAATACCGCGCTTAACTATACATTGCGCTTGCAACAAAGCGTGCGTAAATTACGCAGTAATCGAAGCGAATCTGCGCAAGTTTTCTACAATGCGAATCATGCGCTTATCCATTACTTTGCCACCAAGAATTACGCCAACAACCAGCACAATCAAGCCGTTTACTACAAACAAAATGCTTGCAATCCACAAAAGATTCGCGTTAATAGCCAAAAATGCCATAGCCAAAGCAATAGATGGAATCATGCATACTGCAGCAAGAAGCGTAAAACCTATTGGAGCAAAGGATCTAGCGCCTGCAGAACCTTGCGGCCTAGAAAATGGCTTTTCAATTGATGCCACAGGGTACATTGCAATGCACGAAGAAACTGAGCCAATACCTATGGAAGCAAAAGCTACTCCGATTGGAGAAAGAATCTGGAACATAAACGCATTTACACTTTGTTGAATATTTGCTACAAGGAAAAGGAAAACGTAAAATCCTACTCCAAGAAGAACAAAATACACAACGCAAATCACGGACCAAACTATTGAATGCGCTAATCGATCGTTCACGCCTTTTACGCCAATAATCGCGTGCATAGTAAAAGCTGTGCCATCGTATGCAATATTGTTCCCAACAACCATGCCAATCATCAAAGCAGCATACATAAGCCAGCCAGATACGCCTAAACCATCTGCCAAACTCTCAAAGCCTATGCCACCAGCAACACTTGCAGTTGGAACTATCAGCATAAAAAGAGGCATCAGAAGTAAAAATAGCTGGCGCATATCTCTTCTCATAACGCTAATAATTCGTGCAATAATCGCACCGACTGTGTTGTCTGGAACTGCTGCAAATAAGCCAATTCCCTTAGTTTTAACAACTGTTTTTTGTTCACTGCGCAGTAGCTTAGGTTCTAATTTTGCACAAAATACAGAGATTGCAAAGCAAACAGCAATTGTTACAACGCAAATAAGGAAGCGAGTAGCAAGGGCAAGCCAATTTCCATTAATAACATCGAGCGGCAAAGCCATAGCTGCACTTAATGGCGTAAAAGCAGATACAGAGCACAAACTTGAGCTGATCAAAATTTTATTTGGTGAACTACCATGCCCGTTCATTGATGCAACAAAAATCATGTACGCTATAAAAATAGCAAAGTAAAAAATGTTTCTTGAATGCTTGTTTATTAAAATAGTGTCTAAAAGTTCAATAAGCATTTTGCTTAAAGACACGATTGTTGCAACGTAAAGCGGAGCCGCAATTACGCTGACTAAAACCGGCACAATTCCAAAGCTTCGGTACGCTAAAGACCACAAAACAAGCGCGATTGTGCTGCTTATAGAAAGCGCTCCAAAAAGAGAGCCAAGAAGCATACCAGCTTGCTGCTTTACGTAAGGAATACCGTAAAGCGCAAAACTACGCGACTTTAGTGTTGTGTCACTTCCAAACATAAACAGGTTTATAAAAAGCGTAAAAATTGACACAATAGACGCAACCATTATTGGAAGAGCTTGGAATTCCTGCCAATTTTTAGTATCTGGAAGCATGCCTGGATCAAGATACTTTCCTGCTTCCCAGCCAGCAAAGCCAAGAGCGCATATAAGCGCAAGTCCAAAAACAATTGCTATACCAAAGCCGATTTTTTGCCAAATCGACTTTCGCATAACAGAAAAAGTAAGCGCCCAGCGAAGGCGAACCATTGTAAAAATCATAGACATGATTACTTACCGCCTTTCGCTCACGCGTTGTAATTACTTGCGATTGGTGTTGCGCTATTGCCGCCGTTAAGCCAGTCGATGCGCGCAGCAGCGTGACGTCCGCCAACAAGCTCCATAAAGCGATCTTCAAGATTCTTGCCTTGAGCCACCTCTTCAAGAGTGCCAGCAGCTGCAACATGACCTTCGTTAATAATCGCCACGTGCGAGCACATTTTTTCAACCAATTCCATAACGTGCGAAGAAATAATCACCGTGCCGCCAGTAGAAACATACTCGGCGAGAATATCCTTCAAATTTGCGCTAGAAACAGGGTCCACTGCCTCAAAAGGCTCATCGAGCACGAGCACGCGAGGGCTATGAATCATAGCTGTTGCAAGGCAAATCTTCTTAGTCATACCAGTTGAATAGTCAGAAACCATAGTGTTTGCAGCTTCTGTTAAGTCGAAAGCAGAAAGCAAGTCGTTTGCGCGCTTTACGGATTCTGCGCGGCTCATATCGCGAAGCATGCCAGCGTATGTTAAAAGCTGAAGTCCGGTAATCGTCTTAAAAATCTCGTCTGCTTGAGGCATTAAACCGATTGCGCGCTTAGCGCTATTTACATCACTCCAAACATCGTTGCCAAAAATCGAAGCCGAGCCAGCATCTGGCATAAGCAAGCCTGTAAGCATTTTAATCGTAGTGGTTTTGCCAGCACCATTAGGGCCTACTAATCCATAGAAAGAGCCTGCTGGAATGCTCAACGAAAGATTATCTACAGCAACTTTCTTGCCAAAAGTCTTAACAAATCCGCGAATAGAAACCGCTGGAACTTCTTCGCTGTCAGCGGCGTAAGTGTTTGCGCCAAAAACTGGAATGCTACCAGCAGAAGCACTTTCTGAAGCACTGCCATCAGGATTTGCATAAGGAACAGAATCTACCATAGAAACCTCGCAAGATACAGATAAACGCACGCATTGCGCCACATTAATTGCGTAATCGCACGTTTACACCAGGACTTCTATTATCTCACACTCGCAATTTTTGCGCAATCGCGCCACAGCAAGCAAGAAACTCGCGCCACACTAGAGAATTTGATTCTTTCGCTCAGTGACCGGTGTGCTGAATCGGCTTCCACTCGCTCTTGGAGAAAATAGCTTGGAACGCAATCGGCACGTACGAAAGCATAAAAATCGGGAAGCTAAGAGCATACGCAAACAGCTCCTTATTCGTGGCCCCAAGCTTATCGTGCTCAACTAAAATAGTGAGCGACACGAACACCATCATTCCAAAAACGCTTGTAACAGTAGTGGTTATAAGGTTTAGCGAAGACTCTATTTGACTCGTCCACGTTACGAAGCCGAAGGCAGCAAACACGAATCCCAAAATTAATCGCACAATCGCCAACACCATAAACGGGCAAAGCATAAGAGTAAAGTCAACGGAAGAAAAATCACGCTCTCGAATACCGTGGCGAATAAGAGCTGCTCCATAGTAGCGGAAGACTTGCAAAAAGCCTTTACTCCAGCGAAGGCGCTGTCTCCAACTTTGCCTAAACGACACTGGCTGCTCGTCGTAAAGCACAGCAGAACCGCAGTAGCCAACCTTGTCTCCGTGAAGAATTGAATCCATTGTAAACTCAAGATCTTCGGTAAGAAGATGGAATTTCCATCCGCGATTTCTGTGCATAATTTCACGCGAGAACATGAAGCCGGTGCCACCTGCGTGACAGCTTGATCCAAAAAGCATGCGCGAATTGTTAGTAAAGCGCGACTCTCGAATAAACCAAAGCGCAGATCCGGAAGAAACCCAGTTGTCGGAAAGATTTACGGAATTTCGGTAGCTGGTTAAAATCTGGTAGCCAGCGTGGAAGCCTTTGTTCATCTCCTCAAAATAGTGAGGATCTAGCTTATTGTCCGCATCAAAAACAAAATACGCGTCGTAAATCTTATCCGCACCAATTTTCATAATGTGGTCAAGCAAATAGCTGAGCGCAAAACCCTTGCCAATATGCTCTTTATCGAAGCGCTCGATTACATTGCAGCCGGCATCTCGCCCAACTTTAGCGGTTTCGTCTGTGCAATTGTCGGCCACAAGCCAAATATCAATTAGATTATGCGGGTAGGTTTGCGTTTGAATACAGTGAATAAGATTTCCTATTACAGCTTCCTCATTTCGGGCAGAAATAAGAACTGCGTAATGCTTATCCATTGGAGCGTCTGGAAAAACAATAGGCTTAGCAAATAGCGACGCCACAGCACACACACCCTGGTAAACAACGCTGCTTATGCCGATAATTATTACTAATACGTCAAATATTGATAGAAAAATCATTGCTTCCAACCGCTCCGTGGATTATTTTTTACGTTATTTTTTATGTTTTTAGTATTTTTTTCGCTACTAGCACGCTGCTGGCTACCAGCTCGTTTCTTGTGATTCACGCGCTTCCTACTATTCAAAGCAACATCTTTATTTACTTGATCTAATATTTCGCGCGAAATCGGCATCGTTTCTAACGCATCAAGCTGATCCGAATCAGAAGAAGTTGCGTTATCGTCATTCACATCTTCCGAATCAGAAACATACGCTTGCTTGTACCAGTACAAAATATCTTCATTCATAGAAACGCGCGAACTTGTGCCCTTCATAACACGCTGAACACTATCGCTTACAGGCTTCATAAAGTTGCGTCTAATAGATTCAAAGCACCTTACCATAATCGACTTATGCTCAGGCTTTGGATCGTCCATAAGAGGCGAAGAAACCAAATGATACTGCTTCGTGCAAACCTTAAAAATCGCCTGCAAACTTGCAGTAACCGGCAAAGCCAAGAACGCTCCAAGAGCACCAAAAACAGCGCCCAATATAAGAACAGAAAGAAACGCAACAGCAGGATTCAAATCCATAGTTTTTTCGGAAATCTTAGGAGAAATCACCATATTTTCAATCTGCTGATAAATCGTAATAAAAATTAACGTTGCAAGAGCTGCACCAAAACCTTTAGAACCCCAAGCAAAAAGAATCGGCAAAGCACCACCAAGATAAGTACCAACAGTTGGTACAAATTGCGAAACAATTCCGCAGAACAAAGACAAAGGCAGCCAGTAAGGAACGCCCATTATTACGAGGAAAATTGCGGTTCCAGCTGCGTTGATTGCGGCTAAAATAATTCGCGAAAACAGGAAGCTGGAAATCTGCTCCTGCACAACCGACCAAATAAATAGGAATCTGCGCTGAGACTGAGGATTCATCCAGCGGCACATGCTTCTGCGCATTTTAGGGCCGGCTGCAGAAATGTAATAAGTCACCATAAGAATTGTGAGCAAATCAAGCAAGAAGGTAAGCACACCCCAAGTGGTATTCAAAGCTTGACCAGCAAAATCAACAACCCAAGAAGTCTGCACATGCTTCAAAATTTCCATACCAAGCTGCTCAATATTCGGCATTCTAAAACCAGTGGAATGAAGCACAAATCCAGCAAACTGATTGTATAAATCTGGCAAACCCAAAGCCATAGAAACAGCCTGCTGAGCAAACAAATTACCAAACAAGCCCAAAAGTAAGCCAATAATAGCAAGAAGACCTGTTAGCGTAAAACCGGAAGCAACACCACGACGCCAACCATGCCTAACTAATTTGATTACAAGAGGCTCCATTGCGAGCGCTATAAAAATCGAAATAATAACGTCGAAAACAATGAAGGAAATGCTTCCCCATGCAAACCATAAGAAAATAGACACAAAAGCAACAATTGCAACGTAAATAAGCGCGCGGCCAAGCCAGTCTGGCGGACGCCTATCGTCACCCTTTGCAGGGAAAAGCGAAGCTAAATCTAACTTATTCCCGCTATGCTCACTTGGATTATGCATTGCATGCTCACGCGGCGACTGAGATTGCGATTGCGACTGCGATTGCGGCTCTTGATACGTCATACGCACTATTGTACTTGTGCGAACTGATGAACAGTATTTACGGCATGTAACGGCGCGTACATAAAAACAACAGCATGTAACACAAACGTAACGAGATAGTCGAGTCGCTGAAATCCAAAAATAAATCTAAAGTTCTAAACTCGTTAATGAGTTTTAAGAAAGGAATGTGTTTCCATGACCACTTTGCAAACGAAAGAAGATGCAGCAGCCCTTATTGAAAAGGAAGGCATCGAGTATGTTTCTGTGCGATTTACTGATTTGATTGGCGTGCAGCAGCATTTTACAGTTCCAGCCGACGAGTTCTTGCACAGCGCATTTACTGATGGAATGGCTTTCGACGGCTCCTCAATGCAGGGCTTCCAAGCTATTAACGAATCCGATATGAAGCTTATTCCGGATGTTGATACTGCCTACATTGATCCATTCCGCAAGCATAAGACTTTGAACGTTGCTTTTTCGATTGTCGATCCTGTAACAGACGAGCCTTATTCTAGGGATCCTCGTCAGGTTGCTATTAAAGCTGAAGCTTATTTGAAGGCTACCGGAATTGCAGATACCGCAAGCTTTGCACCGGAAGCAGAGTTCTTTATTTTCGACAAGGTTCGTTTTGCAAACGACATGCAGCGTTCCTTCTACGAGGTGGACTCCAACGAAGCTCCTTGGAATTCGGGAATTGATACCGAAGACGATGGCAGCAACAACATTGGTTTTAAGAATCGCGTAAAGCACGGCTACTTCCCTGTGCCACCAGTAGATCACAATCAGGATTTGCGCGATGACATGGTTTATAACTTGCAAAAGGTCGGTTTGATTCTTGAGCGCTCTCACCACGAAGTTGGCGGCGCAGGTCAGCAGGAAATCAACTACCGTTACAATACGCTTGTTCACGCTGGCGACGACTTGATGAAGTACAAGTATGTGGTTCACGAAACCGCTGCTTTGGCAGGCAAGGCTGCAACCTTTATGCCTAAGCCAATTGCTGGAGATAACGGCACTGGTATGCACTGCCATCAGTCGCTTTGGAAGGATGGCAAGCCATTGTTCTATGCAGAAACTGGTTATGCTCAGCTTTCTGATATTGCACGCTGGTACATTGGCGGCTTGATTAAGCACGCTTCTTCTGTGCTTGCTTTTACTAATCCTTCGCTTAACTCTTACCATCGCCTTGTTCCAGGCTACGAAGCTCCAGTCAACTTGGTTTACTCTGCTCGTAACCGTTCTGCAGCTATTCGTATTCCTCTTGCTGGAGATGCTCCTGCTGCTAAGCGTATTGAGTTCCGCGCTCCGGATCCTTCTTGCAACCCATTCTTGGCATTCTCCGCTCAGCTGATGGCAGGCTTGGATGGCATTATGAACCACATTGAGCCTCCTGCCCCTGTTGATAAGGATTTGTATGAGCTTCCTCCAGAAGAACATGACGGAATTAAGCAGGTTCCTTCTTCGCTTGGTGAGGCTTTGCAGGCTTTGGAAGAAGATCACGACTTCCTTATGCAAGGAGATGTTTTCACAAGCGATTTGATTGATACTTGGCTTGATTTGAAGCATGGTGAAATGGATATGGCTCGCTTAGCTCCAACGCCTTTGGAGTATGAGCTTTACTTCCACATCTGATTTGCAGCTAAGTTAAGATAAGCTAAGCTACTATAACGAAAAGCCGGCCCTACGATTTCGCGGGGTCGGCTTTTTTGCGCGACGCCTGCTTTGGCGATCAAGCAGATTGCTGCGTCAGCTTCTTATTTTCTAGCACGTATTTCACATCAGCTTCAGACGCAACTTTCGAATCGTGCGTAACAACAATCACACATTTGCCATGCTCGCTAGCAAGATTCTTTAATATTGAAATAACTTCTTTAGTCGTGGCAGGGTCAAGGCTGCCCGTAGGCTCATCAGCCAAAATTACCGGCGCAGAAGATACCAAAGCTCGCCCAATTGCAACGCGCTGCTGCTGACCGCCGGAAAGTTGCGTAATATTGCGATTTATTTCTTCCTCAGTCAACCCAAGATCTACTAGTACTTGAGCGTCCGCACGCGAATTTACTAATCGCAAATTTTCTAATGGTGTCAAATAATCAATAAGATTAAAATTTTGAAAAACAAGCGAGATATGCTTTTTACGATGCTCACAATACCCTGTCTTTGCAATATTTTCACCGTTAAAAAGCACTTCTCCACTATACGGAGTATCTAATCCAGCTAAAAGCGAAAGAATAGTAGACTTTCCAGCTCCAGAAGCTCCCATAATGCTGTACATTTTGCCAGTTTCGAACTCCGCATTAACGTCATTTAATACAGCAATATTTGCAGGTCCGTAAGTGTACTTCACATTTTTTAATTGCAATAAATCCGACATAATAAGCTCCTTATTTTTACATAATTTAAATACGATTTATACGATTTGTTTAATTTATGCGATTGCGCTTTTAGTAGAAAATTCGCATACGCAACTACATTTCTGCTAACTCATAGCACTTAGTATTTGCCGAGGCTTCTTTATAAACATAGGTATTACAGAAATAATTAACGCCACTATTGAAATAAACAAACCAATAACAAAAGCAGTAAATGTTTGAGTCAATGGCAATACTGGAACACCATCCGCAATAAATGACGAATTTACACTATGCAAAATCGCAGAACCAATAACGCCAGAAAAAGCAGCACCCAATCCCAGAGAAATAACAAATGACACAATATTGAGTATCACTATTTCAACAAGCAATTGGCTAACTATTACTGCTTTCGACAATCCAATAGACATAAGTACGCCAATCTCGTGCATACGCGCCCTAACCCAGAACACTAGTACAAGCCCAAGCACTAAAACGCCAACAAAACTTAGCGCAACAAAAATCATTCGCACAAGTTGTTGCACAGAATTAACTGAAGTTATTACACCAGACAATTGCGAAGCATTCTGCTCTACATCCGCCCACTTGCCGGCAATACTTTTAGCATCGCGTATTGCGCTAGCTAACGAATCAGAACGCTCAACAGCACAGCGCAAAACACTTCGCTTAGCAGAGCCAGCTAAAGACAACGCCGAACTTAAGTCAGTAAATATGCGATTTTCTGAAGTATCCGAAGGAAGTGCTCCCTTAGTTTGCAATTTGCCAGCAAAAATGCCAACAACACGAACTTTTACATTAAACCCCTGCTTAAGAGTTATAGTAGAGCCAATCTTAAGATTATTCTTCTTAGCAAAATCGCGATGCACTATTGCACTACCCGCAGAACGATTAGTAATATGCTCACCCTGCACTAAACGGTACAATCCTTCTTGAAAACCCTGAGATAATCGAGAATCCGTTGTACCAGTAATTCCTGCAGCATGAGCCAAAACATCATCATCTAGTCTTGGACCTTGCAATGTAAGCACAAGTTGCTTCCCAACAGGCGTAGCTAAAACATCGCGCTCTTCCACTACAGTTTTTACGCCCGAAATCGCAGCAAATTTACGAATTTGACTAGAGTCAATTCCTTCATTCGCGCCCAAATCTTGCGGAATTGGAGAATTAGACGTAGCAACAGAATTAGAATTTGCATTACTTTTCTCTGGAAGAGTTTCACCTCGAGTTTTTGCTCGTACAGTAAAGCCTAAAGCAATACTGGATTGAAGACGATTTCTGGCATCATCAACAGAAGCACTAATACCAGCTTGTGAAACTAGCGCGCTTAAAACAAGAGTCATAATCAGCACAATTATTGCGTTGCGCCGAGGCTTGCGATATATTGCAAGCCATGCTCGAGAGCATAGAGAAATTACATCAACACTCATAATCACTCCAAATAAACTTTTATAAACTTTGCTAAAACTTGCCAAAACTTGCTACGAAATACGCAATAGTTTTACTTCTGCAATCCAAGCAGTTCTCGAGGAGATTTGCACATCATTGGCAAATAAGACAGCACTACCGAAACAACAACTACCGCGCATACTATTGCCGAAACTCCAACAAAGCATTGCAAGTCTACTTGCACAATAAGTTTGTCCAAAGTTCTGGTTGCCAACGTTGATTCAAGATTCCCACCAGCTTGGCCCATAGCGCTCAAATCATTAGCAGCTGCAGATTTTACGGATCCGAGCGCAGCAGTACCCATCCATGGAGCTATGATTTTTGCAAAAAGGTATCCAACAACTAGCGCAGGTATTGCAATAAGCAAAATCTCAGTAACATACTGACCAGCTATAGACAACTTGCTTTTGCCAATCGCCGTAAATACACCAATCTCACGGCGCCGCTCATTCATCCACAACAAAAGCACCAATCCAAGCACAATAATAGCGAAAGATATTACAGCAATCGTCGTAATAGTCATCATTAAATGAACGCCTTTGGCGACTCTCAATAAGCCAGCAACGAACTGATCGTCACGAGTTAGCTGATAATTTTGCAAATCAATAGGCAATTTAGCAGCCTGCGCAATAATATTATCTGCATCCTCACCGCGCTTTACCTTAAAACTTGCATCCTGATATATTTCTTTTCCTGGCTTATATTTATACAATTCGCGCGTAGTCTGCAAATCTGTATACACAGTATTGGCAGTAAGTTCCGCCCTAGTTGCAACTTGACGCTTATTAGCTCCAGAATAAATTCCAACAATACGAGTTTTTACAGTTGCGGTCGATTGGTTAATATTGTCGGCATCGTAAGGGTTAGCGCGAAGCGTAAGAGTATCTCCTACATTCAATCCATTAGCTTTAGCGAGATCTTCATGAATAAGAGATGCATGAACATTGCCAGCGAGCAAATGCTTACCTTTAGATACGTTTATTGCTTTTGTTTTAAACGCATTAAGAGCATTAGAATTATTAGTGCCCTCAATGTTAACTGCATTTCCAAACTGCTGCTCTCGCTTTTGATCATAATCCTGAACGCCTGGGATTCTTGCAGCTTTAGCATTAACTAAATCCGCTGTTACATTTTGGCGAACTACGTACGAGGAAACTCCCTGCAACTTTGCGATTGCTTGCACATCTTTAGGTTTTACAGTTCCAGCTCCTCTAGGAGTTCCAGGATTTACTTGCGGATTATTTGCAAGTACGAAACTAGATTCCGCTTGAGCTTCAACTTTTTGCCCCTCTTTATTAGCAGCACTCGAAACGGCAGAAATTGCAAATAATAATGTTGAAATAAGAAATAGAATAATGAAAACTATTAATGTTTTTATTCGTTTCCTCAGAATGTAGCGTATTGCACGAGAGATAAACGTCATCGACTACCTTTCCTCATTGAAAAAATAATTGTATACAGTATGAAAACATACAGTATGCCAGTATAACATATGCACACTTATAAATTCTATATGCAAAAAGCCGGCCCTACGATTTCGCGGGGTCGGCTTTTTACTTAAGCTAAAGCGTTAAGACATCATACTTCCTACTATTCCTGCAGTCATTACGTACAAAATAACGAAAATAACAACCACAGTAAATACGAAGATAATCCACATCCATCCGCGGTCCATCTTGCGCGTGTATCTCGAATGGCTTACAAACGAGAACGGCAGCAGAAGCAACAAAATTGAAGCAAAGCTCTGCACAAAAATAGAAGGAACTGCTAATGTAACAACGCTTAGAAGCACTGCGCAAATCTGAATTGCAACTATAGGAATCATCTTGTGTGCAAACTGCATATGCAAAATAGGAATAGGAATTTCGTCTCCAAACATTTTTGCACCCATAATCGCAACAGCGAAAGTTATGTATGTGAAAAGAATCGAAGACACAAGCTGAGCAATGAAGACGGAAATAGGAGGCATTCCGCTTGCAAAACTTGCTGACTGCGCAAACGAAGTTCCAAAATTGCCGCCTGAGCTAATCAAGGAACTTAATGCAGTCACACCATAGTGCGCTGTTAAATAGGACTGAATGCCAGACAGCAATGCGCTTACAGCAAAAACACAACCGGCATATAAAGTAGACACATTGTATTGGCGAGAAGGATTCTTCAAAACATTCATAACCCAAACGAAGAAGTTAATTTCTTGTCCTTGATGCGGCTGATTTGCAGGGAAACCAAATTGGCCCGGCATTGGATGCCCTGGCATAGGTTGTGGCATAGGTTGACCTGGCATTGGACGACCAGGCATTGGCTGGCCAGGCATTGGACGACCCTGCATAGGATTACCTGGACGAGCTTGCATAGGCTGACCAGGACGGCCCTGCATTGGTTGGACTGGACGGCCCGGCATAGGATTTGCTTGCATAGGATGGCCAGGCATTGGTTGGCCAGGCATTGGTTGGCCAGGCATTGGACGACCCTGCATAGGATTTGCTGGACGAGCTTGCATTGGCTGACCCGGTCTTCCCATAGGCTGGCCAGGCATCTGGGCTGGTCGGCCCTGCATAGGATTTGCTGGCATAGGATTGCCATGCATAGGATTTTCAGGTGCAGGCTTACCATTCATAGGCTGACCCGGCATAGGCTGATGAATTTGCTGTTCGTTCGTTGGTTTAACATCCGCCTTAGCAGACTCATTTGGCTTAGAAGAATCTTCCGGCTTAGCAGAAACTTCTGGTTTTACATCTTCAACCGGCTTAGTTTCAACCGGCTTAACTTCCTCAAAAGTCTTAGTTTCTTCAATCGGCTTATCAAGCTTATTTTCAGATTCTGCAACCAAATTTTGCAAGTTAGAAGCAGGCTCACTATTAGGTTGATTAAACTTCTGAGTCTGATCAACACTCATTGGATTAGGCTGAGTCGGAGCATGCATCGGACGCTGCACTGGGAACTGCGTAGTATACTGCTCTTGAGCTTGCATAGGAGCATTAATAGGAGCATGAGCTGGCTGCTGCATTGGAGCCTGATTAGGATGCTGATTAGGAGCCTGCATTTGCGCATTCATACTAGCTTGCATCGGCATATTATTTGGCATATTCATAGGTGCGCGCATTGGCTGATTAGTTGGACGCATACCTTGAGGCATCTGTGCACCTTGTGGCATCTGCATGCCTGCACCTTGCTGAGCTGGCGTACCTTGCGATGCCTCTAATTTATTACCGCATCCTTTGCAGAATTTTGCAGCATCAATATTTTGAGTACCGCATTTATTACATACTTTCACTCTTCAATCCTTCTTTAATAACGTAACAATCACGCGCGCATACCTTAAAAAGTAAAAACGCATACAAATATTCTATTACACTATTGCAATGAACAAACTTAATATCGCAAATAATTTTCTAAAATATAAAAAACGATATTCTAGCTACGACTATTACAAAAGAATAAAAGAATAAAAAATATTCAGATTGCAAAACCGAGCGTGCGAGCGGCAGCTACTGGAACTGCTTCATCTGCCCAATAATCTTCAAGGTTCTCGTCGGTAGAAAGCGAACGCATTTCTGCACGATCAATATAAAGTTCGCCGCGAAGATGATCAGTTTCATGCTGGAAAATACGCGCAGGCCAACCGTGCAAACGCTCGGAATGTTGTTTGCCGTCCTCATCCTGCCAAGTTGCCTGAACGTCAAGCCAACGCTGACGAACAGCCTGATAGCCGGAAACACTTAAGCAGCCTTCGTAAAAACTGCGAGTTTGAGTACCAATAGGCTCATAATGCGGGTTAATAATAGCTCTAAACGGAAGCTCTGCAATGTCTCGAGGATCGTCTTCATCGTCACGAACATGATCTTCAATAACGGCAATCGCAAGACCTAAACCAATCTGTGGAGCAGCCAAACCAACTCCCGGAGCTTCCAACATTGTGCTGTGCATTAACGAAATTAGCTTAGTAAGAGTTGCACGTGTAAGCTGGCCGTCATAAGCAACAGTGCGCTGACGAAGAACTGGCTCACCAGCTTGCACAATCGGCAAAATACCGTCCTCTGTAGCGGAATCAAGCAAGCGCTCAACAGCGCGACTGAGCTTAGTATCGACACTTGCGTGATGCGTAAACATAGGACTCCTTTTCACCGTTTTAAGTAACGCGCACAGTAACGCGAAAATCTACAAAATTTACATGCCGCGAGCAGAATTTGAAAGCAGCACTAAAGATATAAGTGTATCAAAATTATTTGCGCACTGCTAGAGCCGAGTGGAATGTGAGCAAATAGCAAACGCAAAAAATAAGCAAACTTATAACTTCAGATTATCAACCACAACTTGAGCAAGACGAGCACAAACCTCATCTGCCTGAGCCTGAGTTGCAGCCTCGCACATAACGCGCACAAGCGGCTCAGTACCACTAGGACGAAGAAGAACGCGACCTGTATCTCCAAGAAGTTTCGACTCTTTCTCCACCGCCGCAAGAACAGCAGCGTTAGTTTTGGAAGCCATTTTGTCTACATTTGGAACGTTTACAAGAGCCTGCGGAAGCTGCGGGAAGTCTGCAGCCATTTGCGAAAGTTTCTTGCCCGAACGCACAACTTCACGGCACAAAGTTAAAGCCGTAAGAGTACCATCGCCGGTGGTTGCAAATTCGCGATTAATAACGTGACCAGACTGCTCGCCACCGAGCGAATAATCGTGCTTAAGCATTTCTTCAAGAACGTAGCGATCGCCGACATTTGTTTGAACGGTTGCAATACCCATATCTTTAAGAGCAAGTTTTAAGCCGAGATTGCTCATTACTGTTACAACAAGCGTATCGTGATTCAGCTTACCTTCAGCCTGCTTGGCGCGCGCAAGAATACCCATAATCTGATCGCCATTAACCATATTGCCGTTCTCGTCAACAGCTAAGCAACGGTCGGCGTCACCGTCAAACGCAACACCTAAATCAGCCTTAGAAGCTTTAACCATGGCTTGCAACTGCTCGGGATGAGTCGAACCTGCGTGATCGTTAATATTGTATCCGTCAGGAGAAGCGTTAATTACGATTACTTCCGCGCCTGCTCTGCGAAGAGCTTCAGGAGCCACAACGGAAGTAGCGCCATTGGCACAATCTGCCACAACACGCAAACCTGCAAGAGGCTTTGGACGCGTAGTAGAACCATTGCTTAAAGGCGCAACAGCAGAAACCAAGTGATCAATATAAAGGTTTGTTGCGGTAGTAGTATCGTGGCTGACTCGACCAACACCAGCGCCTGTTGGGCGCTCCCAATCTTGACCAAGAACAGCCTCAATCTCATCTTCCTTGCTATCTGGAAGCTTAAAGCCTCCGCGCGCAAAGAATTTAATGCCGTTATCTGGCATGGGATTATGAGATGCGGAAATAACAGCACCCATTTCAACGTTTAGTACGGAAGTTAAGAACGCAACGCCAGGAGTTGGAATAATTCCGGCATCAATAACATCAAAACCGCCAGCGCTCATGCCAGCAGCAAGAGCAGAAGCTAGAAAATCTCCGGAAACGCGCGTATCTCTGCCAATAAGAGCGCGGCGACGAGCGTGAGATGAAGTATCGCTTTCAGTAGCACTAGACGAAACCGGCGCATGCTTATCTCCCAAAACTCGAACTGCAGCGTCACCTAAATCTAACGCAAGTTGCGCTGTTAAATCGCGATTTGCTAATCCACGCACGCCATCCGTACCAAACATCCTTGGCATAATAAAGCCTCTTTCGCAAAAATCACTTCATCCTGCGCGCAAGCAAACAACATTGCATACTAGCGCGTCACACACTGCTTGCAATCTTACTCGTAGCATTACATGACGCGCTAGCGCTTTGACCGAGCTAACCAGTGAGAGTTAAACCACCAAACAAAGACACTCGCGCATAAATAAAACTGCACGAGTGTCCCAAAATGAGCAAAATCAGACACTAACGCAGAAAACGTACTGCACGAGTGTCCGAATTTAGCGCAAGGAAGCGTTATAGCGCTGCACTTTAAGCGTGCGGCGAGAAGAATCTAGGCCGCCGAGCACCATACGTCGCAAAGCCTGATCCGCATCCTTATGCTCCTCAAGCCACTTTTCACCGCGCTCAACCAGTTCCTCAACCGGTGCATACACAGGATACAAGCCTTCAATCAAAGCCTCAGCCATATGGAAAGTGCGATTCTTCCAAATCCACTCAACTTCAGCAAAGTAGCGCTCAACATAAGGCTTAACCAAATCGCCTTTAGCTGTGCTTGCAAATCCAGCAACCACAGCGCCCATCTGCATATTAGTCAAATCAAGATTGCGCAAAGCCTGTTCAAAAGCCCAATCCTTAGCTTCTGCAGTTGAGCGAGCTGCACGAGCCTGATATGCATACTCACGATTCTCAGTCGTGTCACGCTTTTGAAGTTCAGCGTCAATTCCAGCTTCGTCCAAAGCGTTTACGCCTGCGAGCGCAATCAAAATGCTCCAGCGCAAGTCGTTGTCGATTTCCAAGCCTTCCAAACTCACGGAACCGTCGAGCAATCCGTTAGCTACGCGCACAAACTCAGTATCTCCAACTTCGCCGTATCCAAGATAAGCCTTAACGAGCTGGAATTGCTCGTCGGAACCTGCAGAAGCCGCTAAAGCCAACTGCCACAATTCGTGAGCAACATGCTTTGCGACTTCTGCTTGGCGCTCTGGGACAACGTAGTGGCTTGCAGTTACCTTTACTTGACCAAGAGCATAGCGGAAAGTAGTTGATTCGCGCTCAGTTGCCAAAGCTTTAAGGCTGAGTTCCACAAAGCGTTCTGCTGGGAATTCTGCGTCGCGAGTCATATCCCACAATGCGAGCCAAATAAGCGAGCGAGTCAAAGAATCCTTGAAACGATACAAGTTTTCGGCAGCAAATTCAAGCGACTTTGCGTCAAAACGTAGCTTCGTGTAAGTTAAATCGTCGTCGTTTACAAGAATAAGCGCTGGCATCTTTTCGCCGCGAGCCTCAACAACTTCCGTCACTTCGCCATCAACGTCAAGTTCGATTCGCTTTGTGCGCTTAATTTCGCCAGTTGCTTCATCTACATTGTAGAATCCAACAGCCAAACGGTGTGCACGAAGAACAGGATGCTCAGCTGGAGCGCTCTGACGCAAACGCAAAGAAGCAATAGTGCCGTCGCCAGCCTCTTCAACTTCCGTAGAAATCGTGTTAATTCCAGCTTTTTCAAGCCATTGAGCACTCCAAGCCTTCAAATCGCGTCCGCTTGTAAGCTCTAACTCGTGCAACAAATCAGCCAAAGTTGCGTTGCTGTATGCATGCTTGCTCAAGTAGTTGTGAATTCCTTCAAAGAACTTTTCGCGACCAACATACGCTACGAGTTGCTTCAAAACGGAAGCGCCCTTTGCGTAGGTGATGCCGTCGAAGTTGACGGAAGTGTCGTTCAAATCGTTGATTGGAGCCACGATTGGGTGCGTTGTTGGAAGCTGATCTTGATTAAGCGCCCAGCTTTTTTCGCCGGAATTAAAAGTACTCCAAGCGTCATGCCATTTCGTTGCTTCAGCAGTCGCAAGAGTAGAAGTGAATTCTGCGAAGGATTCGTTAAGCCAAAGATCGTTCCACCACTTCATTGTTACGTAGTCGCCGAACCACATGTGCGCAAGCTCGTGCAAAACGGTTACAACGCGGCGCTCAGCATAAGCGTCCGTAACTTTGGATTCAAACACGTACTGGTCGCGAATCGTAACCATACCAATGTTTTCCATAGCTCCAGCGTTGTATTCTGGCACGTAAATCTGATCGTACTTTGCGTACGGATACGGCACTCCCCAAGTCTTAGCGTAGAAAGCAAAGCCTTTCTTCGTAATATCGAACAAGTAGTCAACGTCTTTTGCAAAAGCGTCTTTAAGTGCCTGGCGGCAGTACATTGCCATTGGCACTACGCGACCATCCTCATTGTTGTAAGACGTGTGCCACTCGGCGTAAGGGCCTGCGCAGATAGCAGTTAAGTAGGAGCTCATTTTTGGAGTTGACTCGAATACCCAACGCTTCATGCCTTCTACAGCGCCATTTTCCAAAGTGCCATCTTCCGTCTTGCGTCCTTCAATCGCAGTTTCGCTTTTAACTGGCATATTGGAAGTCACAATCCAGCTCTCTGGAGCGTCCACCGTAAAGTCAAAAACAGCCTTCAAATCTGGCTGATCAAACACAGCATAAACGCGGCGAGCATCTGGCACTTCGAACTGAGTATACAAATAAACGTTTCCGTCGGAAGGATCCACGCTTCTGTGCAAACCTTCGCCCGTGTTGGAATACTGGCAGTTTGCTACAACTTCTACAGTATTGTGTTCAAGAAGATTTTCGAGCTCAATTCGGCTGTCTGCAAAAACTTTAGAAACGTCAAGAAAAGTGCCGTTTAACACCACAGATTCTACGCTGTTTGCAATCAAATCGAGAAAGCTTGAGCTACCAGCTTTAGCGTCGAACTCAATCTTCGTGCGCGAAGTAAAATCGCTGCCGCCCTTTCCTAAATCAAGCGCAACATCGTAATGAATTGGCATTTTGATAGCGTCGAAACGCTCTTTAGCTTCTACACGAGTCAGATTTGCTCCTGGCATATATACCTTCCTTATATTTTTCTTATTTTTGATTATATTTACGATTATTTTCTGCTATTTACAAATAATTGCGAATATTTTCTTTATTTTTGATATTTTTGATTATATTTGATTATTTTCTGCAATATCCGCAACTACCGGCACAAGCATTGGCTTCCTGCGCAAAGCGCGAGCAACCCAACTACCCAAAGTGCGTCGCATAATCTGCTGCAACTTATAAGTATCGTGCTCACCGCGCATCATCGCATCCTGCAACTGCTCAACAATTTGGTGACGAACCTTCTCAAAATCAGCCTCGTCTTCAGCAACAGCGTTCAAGAAGATCTTCGGACCAGAAACCACATTCGCATTGGCGGTATCAACCACAACAAAGCTTGACACAAAGCCTTCTGTGCCCAAAATCCTGCGCTTTTCAAGCTCCTCGTCTGTAAGCTCACCCACAGAATCGCCATCAACATAAACGTATCCGCAAGGCACAGAACCAACGACTGCAGCGTTTCCGTGGTACAAATCAACCACGTCACCATCTTCTGCCAAAACAACATTCTTTGGATCAACACCAGTTTTTACAGCAATCAATCCGTTTGCAACCAAGTGACGATGCTCGCCGTGAATTGGCATAGCGCACTTTGGTTTCACAATGTTGTACAAGTACAGCAACTCACCTTCGTTGCAGTGACCAGACACGTGAATTGCAGCGTTATCTTTGTTGATTACGCGAGCACCCAACTGCACAAGCTTGTTAATAACCTTATAAACTTCGTGCTCGTTTCCTGGAATAAGCGAGCTTGCAAGAATAACAGTGTCAAACTCATTAACAGTAATATCTCGGTGATTGCCATCCGCAATACGCCCAAGAGCTGCCATTGGCTCTCCTTGAGAACCGGTGCACATGTACACAAGCTTGTCGTCTTGAACATCCTTGGCCTGCTTTAAATCCACAACCGTGTTTTCAGGAATATGCAAGTAACCAAGGTCTGCTGCAATAGACATATTGCGAACCATAGAGCGGCCAACAAACACAACTTTTCTGCCAAACTTGTGAGCTGCGTCAACCACTTGCTGCACGCGATGCACGTGGCTTGAGAAGCTGGCAACAATAATCTTGCGCGTAGCTTCAGCAAAAGCGCGATCCAAAGCCGGGCCAATCGAAGTTTCAGGCTTCACAAATCCTGGAACTTCAGCGTTTGTAGAATCAGCCATAAGTAAATCTATGCCCTGCTCGCCTAATCGACCAAACTCAACTAAATCAGTAATGCGATGGTCAAGAGGAAGCTGATCTAGCTTAATGTCGCCAGTATCAATCAAAGTTCCAGCAGGCGTTTTAACACAAACAGCAAGAGCATCCGGAATGGAGTGAGTCACCGTAATAAACTCAAGATTAAACGGACCTACTTTCATCTTATCGCGGCCTTCAACGCGAGTAAGTTTCGGCTCAATATGATGCTCCTGGCACTTTGCTTCAACAAAAGCCAAAGTAAGCTTAGAGCCAATCAGCGGAATATCCGGTCGCATCTTAAGAAGATACGGCACGCCACCAATATGATCTTCGTGACCGTGCGTCAAAACTAAAGCTTCAACCTTATCAAGACGATCTTGAATATAGTGGAAATCAGGCAAAATCAAATCAACGCCAGGCTGCTCTTCTTCCGGAAACAGCACACCGCAATCAATAAGAAGTATGTGGCCGTTATATTCAATTACGTTCATATTTCGGCCGATTTCACCCAAACCGCCTAGAGGTACGATTCGCATTGAACCTTTGCGATATTTTGGTGGAGCAATAAGCGCTCCTTCACGCTGATCGTTCACTACAGGAGGCAGCGCATTTGCATTGCGACGCGAGGAATTACCCTTTTCTTTGCGGGTTTCTGTATTCTTTTTTAATTCAGTTGTCATATTCATCTCACTACATCTTGCGCTATTGCGCACTTCTTCCTAGTGTACCGTTAGGACTCAACTCAGCTTTTGCTTTTAAAACGACATAAACTACTCACACTTACGCTTTAGGTCGTTTAAGCACAACCACAATAAACCAACCAAACGCGGCTATAGGAATTGCAACCAGAGTAGACATCCACGGAACCATCATTCCGCCGTGCGAATCCCATGCGTCAATTGCAGTACCTGCCGCCATCGACCCAAGAGATGCTCCTACCGCAGAAGCTGTCGGCAGCCACGAAAGACCTTCCGTAAGCGATTCTTCAGGTACAGTTGCCTTCACAATAAGATTTCCAGTTGCGAAAATTGGCGATACGCAAAGTCCAGAAAGCACCTCAAAAACGCTCATAAGCATAAGCCTGTCAATATTCAAGCTCATAAGCACGTAACCAATAGTCAGCACCGTCAAAAATACAATAAGATGCGACCAGTTAGATCCGCGGAATTTGTGCGAGCCGAAAATTATTGCGCCCACAAGAGATCCGCACGCAAAAAGTGCAAGCTGCATGCCAATAAAATGATCAAGACCTTGCGATTTCATTGCAGCCGTCACCGACACGTCAAACGCGCTAAAACTCATGTTGAACACAATAAACATGAGCACAAGAGGAATAATTCCACGGTATAAAAGCACGTTTTTGCCGCTCTTTTTCGCATGATGATTATGCAATTGTTTAAGACTAAATTTGTCAATAAATTTGCGCTTAGGATTTTGTTTTTGCGATTCTGATTCTGCTGCAGAGATTTCGCTTTCTTTTTGAGATGCAATCATAACGTCTACATCTTCGGCTGCAGCCGTTGGCACTTCCACGATTTTAAGCACTGCAGGCTGAGTATTTTTTAACGAAAAGAACCATGCTCCACCCAGTCCGCTCGCTAAAACTGGCACAAATAATTGCGAAACTGGGTGCACAGAAGTAGCCAGCCATGCGGCCAAAATAGGGCCTAGAATAAACACAATTTCATCAATTCCAGACTCAAGCGCATACGCAACATTTAATAGAGAATCGTCATCTTCCGCGCGCAGAGTGTAAGCCCAACGAGTACGCACCAACGCTCCAAAAGCAAATTGCGTCACACCCATCGCAATCGCAAGAACAAAAAGAAGCGCTAGCGGAACTCTAAACAAGGCCGCAAACGCAAACGAAATCATTGCAATAACCTGTGCACTAAGCGCAATAACACCAACTTTTCGCTGACCAAATCTGTCAAAAAGTTTTGCATAAACTGGCGTTACTGCAGCCTGCGCAAGAACGTAGGATGCGGCCATTGCTCCAGCTACAGTCCAATTGTTATACAAATGGTTTAATGCCAAAACAATTCCCAAACCGATCATTGACATTGGCAAGCGCGCAATTGCCCCCGAAATGCAAAACGCTTTAGCGCCGCTCAATGAAAAAAGTCTAGAATATTTAGAAATTATTGAGGATTTCCCCATGTCTTCTTTAGACTTTGCTTCTTCTTTAGACTTTGCTGCCGCTTTAAACGACATAAATTTTATTACTCCTTTTTAATTACCCAACTGTTACTTTTACATTCACAAATAAATTCGCAAATAAACTTACGAATAAACTTACGAATAAGCTTCTCGAAGTTACGTTTACGCTCTAGTTTGAGATCTAGCGGTTGCCATTTTTGCACGCTTTGAACGAATCATTGGCTCACCAGAGTAAATGTACAAGTCATCTACCAAAGATTTCATATTCTTCGCTTCTAGCATATGATCCTCGCGCTTCCAAGAAGCATCTTTTCTAAGCCCGTGATAATCGTAAAAACTCACGTCACAAGCTGAATCTGTGTGCAAATAGTAGCGATTTACACCATTATTTCTAAGCAAATGCATTGTATGCTTCCACAATCCGCCGCCAACACCGTGACCGCGAGCATCTGGAGATACAAGGAAAAGCTCCAATTCTGCTTGAGTTAAATTATTAATATGCGATTTTGCTTCAAGTTTTGTTTCCAAAGCGCGCATGCCATGAGCTTCTTCTAAAGCGCGAGCATAATTTTTATCTGCGTTCGCTTTCATAAAAGAATCCTGCTCTAAAAGCATTTGGCTTACTTCTGGGAACAAAACTGGAGCGTCAAAAACGCGCGCCAAAAGCAATCCCATAAACTTTCCGTCGAGTTGTGCAATAGTACCGTGAGTTGAAGGCTTCAAATAGTGCAATACGCAGCGGCGAGAAAGACTTAATGAGGCATCTTTCCCAACTTGTTGCGAAATACCCCAAGTACGTTCGTATTCTTTTACGATTGCGTCAATATCGCTAAGTTTTACAGGACGGAACTCTACGTTCATAATTCTGATTCTTCCTTACTTCATACTCAAATCGATGTTGTGCGTATGCCCGCCCACACACACTGCACGAGGAATCTGCACGTTTTCGAAGTGATGCACGATGCGTTTCAATCGCGGCGCAAAATCTGGCACAGCAAACAAAAATTGCAGCAAATAAGTTGCGGCAAAATGATTGCAATAGCAACATTTATGCGTCATCATCATCGAGGGAAATTAACGTGCCAGAGTGTAACTCGGCAAGGATTTCATCTTTTGTTTTTGCTTCGGCATGAATTTCACGTTGTTTTTCATCCGATACGTTCACATAATAAAGGGTGGCATCGATAGCCTCGAGTGGAGCGTTCGTCATAAGCGAAAGAAGCAGACGATACCAGTCAAGCTGACCGAGTTTTAACGCAATATCTTGCGGATCAGTTGGCTTACGACCAGTTTTCCAATCAACTACTGTATACAATTTACTTGAATCTTCTGGATCTAAACCACCTGCAAAGATTGCGTCAATTTTGCCATTAATAATTTGATCGCCTAATTCTGGCACGTGTGCAACAATCGGCTGCTCTGCTGCTATAGGTCGACGATAAGCCCATTTTGAAGTAGCTAAACGTTTTTCCCAGATTAGTAATTTGTGTTCAGCTGATTTTTCGGATTGCGCAGTTTTTTCGATTTTTGCAAGTTTTTCAGAAATATTTTCAACAACATCATCTTGAGTGGAATTTTTATTCAAGCAACCCGCATTTACAAACTGCTCCGCCCAAGCATGGAATCTCGTACCCAAATCAGATGCAGGAGAAGCAGTCCGCGGAATAGGACGAATAATTGCCATCCACTCACTTCGCAAACGATTAGCTTCTTTCGCTTCGAAAGAGTTGTTATTTTCGTCAGCATTTTGATTAAATACTGCCCTGCGCTGCACAGCCGTAACATTTACATTTTCAACTTTTGAAAGCTGATCCGCCCTCTTTTTAAGCGCAACCGTATTGTGATACCAATCAATTTTCGGCATCAAATCTGCATCCTGCAACAAAGCTTCTGCCCTAGAAAGTAGCGAATTTTCGTCAAGCTTGTCACTTTCGCAAGACTTGTCAACTGCACCAGCCTTGTCAATTGCACCAATCTCAGCAATTTCAGAATATTCAGCGGACTTATTAAGCGCATCTCGCACATATTCACTTGACGCACTCGGCCAAGCTAATGGCTGATTATTGTTTTCGCTAGGAATTTCGCTAGGCTCACTAAATAATTCAGCAAACTGAGAAGCAGACTCGCCAACAGCATAACCAACTTCATCTAAATCAACTTTTACTTCGGAAACAGATCCGCAAGATTCTTGCATTTCTTTAAATACTTCATTCCAAAAAACAGAAGGCTTTTTTGAGCGAGAAGATGAAGTATTGGAAGCAGAACCAGCAGCAGCAGCAGCGTTTGCTGCACCATCTTCACTATCTTCCCCATTAACATCCGCCGTCATAGCACTAGACTGACTGCACGTAAGCAAAGCCGCAAATTTCGCTCGCGTCAACGCCACATACATAAGATGCCTCTCATCAACGTGCAAAGCTCGTCCACGCTCCTCTACTTGCGAAAGAGGAAGAGTTCCGGTTTTCATTGCAGCATCGTAAATTTGACGCGCTTCTACAGGAATTGCTCCTTCTGGAACATCTTCACGCTCATAGAATTTTTCGGCTAAATCAAGCATTGCTTGCGCGCGAGAACCGTAAATTTCCGCATCGATTTTTTCAACTGTTTCCATATTTTTCAAGGATTCTTGCGGATTCATACTAACGCTCAAATCTGCATTGTGAGGAAATCGCGGCAAAATATCCGCATCGACTCTAATTGGCACAGGCACTTTTGATGCGATTTCAAGAGTTGCGTACGCGCTTTCAAAATACACGCCATCCTGCTTGGTTTGCTTTACGCGCAAACCATCTCCCTGACTACTTGGGAAAGCACCTTCGTTAAGCCCCACTATTGCAACAGCAGGCCATTCCAAACCCTTCGACTGGTGAATCGTCATCAAAACCACGTCTGCAGGCTCGTCAACTGAAGCAGGCTGATCGTCAATTTTGTCAATATTTTGGATCCAAGCAATAAATCCGCGCAAAGTAGGCTGCGTAAAATCACTCATTTCTTGCAAATACGCGTCAGCAAGCGAAGAAATTGCGTCAAGCGTGCTGTGCATATCGTTAAGAAGCGTTGAATTACTTGAATTTTCATTCATAAGCGCACGCGAAACAGCCACATCAATATCAATATTTAACGCTTCAACAGCAGTACGAACAACATCATGCAAGCTTCCAGATTGAGCACGCTCCACAGCGTCAAGAACTTTGCCTGCGCGAAGAATTGCTGCATAAGCCTTCTTGCTGAGCATATTTTTAAGATGATTAAGCGTGTCTTTCGTAGAATTTTTTGCAAATACAGTAGAGTTAAACGCTTCAAACAGCACATCCGCAATAAACACTCCGCCGTGAACACTATTAGTTTGAGAGCCTTTAGACTGCTGTTCGCGCACAAGCTTCGCCCAAGATGCGCGCGGAGCTTTAGAATCCACTAAACCTGCTTGAGCCAAAGCGTTGAAAACATACTCAACGTTTTCATCGGTTGCAGCATTAGCTAAAGCCTCTAAATCGTCAGTACTAAGCGCAAATCGAGGTGTGGCAAGAAGTCGCATTAGCGCGGAAGTATTCGTGTGATCTGCAACAGCAGAAAGAAGAGCAAGAACGTCTTTTACTTCCGGTTTTTCAAGAAGAGCAGAATAACCAACAGTTAAAGTGCGCAAACCTGCTTTTTGCAAGGCTTCTTCATACATTGCAATATTGGTTTTGCTGCGAAATAGCACAGCGGCTCTCGCTTGTAAGCCAGAAGCTAGAATATTGTCGTTTTGCGCTAAAGCATTTTGTTTTACATATTTTACGAATCGCACAACTGCTTCAATTTCTTGATATTGCGTAGGCATATTTAGCACGCTAACGCTGCCTTGCGGAGCATTTTCAAGATATTGAAGATTTTTGACTTCTACTTCCGAAGCCAACGAACTGCTTTTGCGAAGAGACGGCACACGCAATGGTTTTGTAATAGCGTTTGCCGCCTGCAAAATAAGCTTAGAATTGCGGCGCGTTTGAGTAAGAGAAAACTCGCTTGATTTGTCAATATTAAGCGCTTGCTGAAGTTTTCTAAAAGCACCCGAGCTTGCTCCTCTAAATGAGTAAATTGCTTGGAAAGGATCTCCAACTGCAGCAATATGTGTTTGCTGATTAACGAAAGAATCACCAACTGAAGTATTCTCGCAACTGTCATTACTCTCACTACTCTTACCGATTGCTACGCTTGAGTTATGGAACAGCGTTGCAATCAGCATTGCCTGCGTTGTGGAAGTATCCTGATACTCGTCCAACAAAACTTGGTTGTACTGTCTTCGATATTGCGCCGCAATAGAAGGAAAATGCGTTACCAAACGGTATGCAGCAATCGTAAAATCGCTAAATTGAGCCATATTTGCGCTACGTTTTGCAGAATCAAAAGATAGAACTAAGTCGAGCAAAGCAGCACGCTTTTTAGCGGCTTCAAATAATTTATTACAAGAATCGTAACACGTATTTTTTAGCGTAATATTTAAGTATTCAACGTATTCTTTTCCGTAATTTTCGCATTTTTTGAAATATTTTTCGTCTGATTCTGTTTTTGCGCGACGCAATTTAACAGCGCTTGGCTTTTTGGCAACAATCTTAGTGGTTTCTGCTGAACTCAGCGCTTTTTGCAAATGTTCAATCCACGCATTATTCCAATTTTGAATTTCTAAAACAGCTGAAGAAGTGCTGTCTAAAGACTCACCCCTACTATTTAGACCAATCATCGAGCAGGAAATATCTGCAGCGAGCGCAAGAACGTCATCAACAAGAGCGTCAAATTTGTACAATTTCACAATTTCCGGATGCTTATCAACATACTCGTTTACTAGAGGCTTAATTAGTTCGCGCGCGCCAGCATCGCTAAGAGGCTGCGTATTGTGATCAAAACCTACTAGCAAACCATATTGGCGCACAATTGACTGAAAGAATGCGTCATAAGTCATTACTTCTGGCTTCAAAAATGCGTTTGAATATGACGCATTCACGCTGCTTTGTTTACCTACGTTCGCATGTTGACTTACGGCTTGCGCAACTCTTGCCAACAATTCCGACGCAGCTTTATTCGTAAACGTAAGTCCTAAAATGCTTTCTGGGGCAACACCGCGGTCAATAAGATCAATAACACGACGTGTCATAGTATAGGTTTTTCCGCTGCCAGCTCCAGCAACAATAATCATATTCTTGTTTGCAGGCGCTGTAATTGCTGCAGACTGTTCTGCACTATCCGTGTTTTTGCGAGGAGATTTTGCGCGAATGGCATCTTCGCGAAGAGCTTTTTCGTGCAAAGATTTGTTATTCATTTCATCAATCATGATTGACGCACCTCGTATACGGTATCTATGCGACCTGCGCAAGCTGGGCAGACTTGTTTTGCACAGCAATATTTCAAATGCTGCGAAGTTGGATGCGCAATAATTTGCTTAGATCGAACTGCAGCAGCCGCGTAGAAAACGCGCGAAATCATAGTAAGAGACCATTTTGCAGTCTCACTTAAACACCGGAATGACTGCCAAGCTTGCTCAGTTACACCTTTCGGGCATGTTTTCATAATTTCTTCCAACTGCGGGCAATCCAGCAATCTTGCCATATTTTTGAATCCGGCGCGACTTTCAAGCGGCTTATTGTTCAAAGCGTCAGCAATGCAAAGAGGCGGTTGATACAAGTTTTCTGCAACGCTGTGGTCTTGAGCCGGGTAATCGTTGTCAACTACGTGAAATAGCACACTTCTTGTAATTGTTGGCGCATTAGAGTCGGAAATAAGTGGATTTTCGTCTGCAAAAAGCAAAGCAAGCTGGTAGCAAACTAATTGCAAATCATTAAAAACTCCTGTTGAAGGAGGAACTTTTCCGGTTTTATAGTCAAGTAAGCGAATATTTTCTGAACCGTCCGCATTTTTTCGCTTTTCAAGTCGATCAATTCTGCCGTGAATATGCAATTGCAAATCTTCGCACGCACCATCCGGCCAACCGCCTACCAATGCTCCCATCAACTCGTAACAGTCGCGAACAGAAACGGTTTGCAAATTTGCAGCTTTAAAAGTATTGTTCAGCACGCGCGCAATGTCATCAAAACCAAAATGAGCGCTTGTTGGCATCTCACAGCAGGCTTCTAAAAGACTTCCAATGCTACTTTCTAAAGATTTTTCGCTTGGCGCAATAGATTCAACAACGCCATCATCTGACTTTTTTGCGTCAAAATTGTAAGTTTCCTGACTAAAAGATGTAACGAAATATTGTGCAATCGTATGAAGAGCACGACTTATATTAGATTGCCTAGAAAGCGCAGAATACCGCTCTTTTGCATCTCGAATATCGGCAAGTTCGGGAGCAATACTTTCGTAATACTTTTCCATGCGATTTGCGATTTCGTTTATTCGGCTCACTTGCGCAGAATACTGAAAATCATCTACAGAAACTTCTTTAGATTCAACTTCCTTAACAAGCGATTCTTCAAGCACAGTGTCCATAAAATCGTAGTGCTTATTTTCACTAGCCCACCTTGCAGTTTCGTGAATTAACGTACCAAAATACGTTGCAGCACTTCCTGGCTGAGGACCTGCAAGTTGACGATTCAGCAATCCACACACTGGGCAAGCCCATAAACTGTCTACAGCAGAAGGAGACAAGCTCACCACAGTGCTGTTAGATTTAGTAGAAATATTTTCCGCAGAAGAATTTTCTACAGAAGAATTTTCTGTAATTTCGCTCATAAAATCCCATTGACTACAATCGGCGCAATCAACTCCAGAATCTCGCAATAATCGCAATGCTTTAGCAGCGTCTAAAACTCCGCTATTTTCATTCGCATTATCGCAATTATTCTTACCGGCAGCATCTCGCACAAGTTTTGCACGCGCGGCACAAACCAATCCGCGAACATCCATATCTAAGCCTGCGAAAGGAACTTTAAAATCGGTAAAAGGCGTGCGTGAATTTTCGTTATTGTAGTAGCGCTCAGGCAAATAATAGTAAAGAAAATCGCTTGGAACAGCACTATCACTGTACTGCGCGCTAATATACAAACTTTCAGTAGCACGAGTAATAGATAGCAAAAAGCTACGCTGCTCACCAGCAAAAACAGCGGATTTATCGTTTGCGGCAAGAAGATTTGCAGATATAAATAGAGGCGATTTAGATAATTTATTAGTAGCATTCGCATTAAACTGCTGACTCATAGCTCGCTGCTTGGAATCCAACATAATACTTGCCAAACTTTCCGCGCCGAACATTGTGCTGCGCGAAGCAAGATTTGGCCACACACGCTGCTGCAAAGTTGGCATCCAAACAAGCGGCCAATGCTTTCCTGCAGCACCTGCAGGAGTTGTAAGCGTTACAGCATCTGGCACAGGAGCGACTCGAGCTAAAGAATCTGCCTCAATTTCCATGCCACGAACCTGCGCTATAAAATCGCTAATATCAGCTGGAAGTGCAGAATTTTCGTCGTCAAAATCTAATGAAACGCTGCTATTTTGCAAATCTGCTTCAAAACCGTAACTTTTCTCATCGCTGTACGAAGAAACGTAGTCAAAAAGACGCATTGCAGCATCTAGGCGATCGTTTGCCCTATAGCCTTCACGATTGTGCTGCAAAGCCGTGCGCTGCCAACGTTCAGCAACATTGCAAACATTCCACGCTTCACCAAGAGCATATTTAGCGTTGCGTAAATCTGGGCGAGAGGCAAATTTCAAAGCCAAAGTTTGCACATTTTTCCAGATTTTTACAAAGGCTGCAACATTAGGATTTCGAGGAGCCATATTTTGCAAAATACTTAGCACTGTTGAATCAGACTGCTGGGAATCAGTATTGCAATGTGCTACATCTGCAAAACAAAGAAGATAGCATGCCTCTAGCGAAAGAGCACTCATATCTTCGTTAATATCGTCATCTAAATTGATAACTAAATTAACATTAGAATCACCATTAGAGCTGTTATTAGAGGCGTTATTCAGATTACTCCTAAATTCATCCCACGAATCCTTAAGCTTTCTTAAAGGAATATTTTGATTGCTAAGCGAATTATTTTCGTCTTTTTGCTCATCTAAAACCGCAGACAGAGAAGCCAAAGATCGCATAAGCGACTCAACATTTTTAAGCTGCGAAGGAGTTTCAAACTCGCAATCACCATAAGAATGATTGTTATAGTCGCGAGTGACATAGTCGCGAGAGCTACGAACTATTGACGCAAGAGGACTTTCCATAATGCACTTAACGCGAGATTGCAGCCAAAATGCTATATTTTTTAAACTTTTGCCGCGCTGAATTTTATACGAAATGCAAGATACAAGATTCCCAGAAATGCAATGTTGAGCAAACTGAGCAAGCTCAATAAGCGCAAACAATCCTTGCACGAACGGCTCGTCCTTTAACGGTCGAGTTACTAGTGAATAACGCACTGGAACACCGTCCGCGCGAAGCTGCTCACCAAAAAGACGAACGGTGGAATTATCGTGCGCAATAAGCGCCATATCGCTCCACTTGCGATGATTTTTTACATGAGCGTGCTTCATTTGCCAAATAACAGAATCTAATTCTTCACGCTGTGAACGATAAAGTGCAGTATTTACTGTTCCATCTTCATCTAACCGTAAATATTTTTGCACATCTTGAGAATTCTGAAGATTTTGAGGTTGATTTTGAGTATTCTCTTGATTCTGCGCTTGAGGCTGATCTGTAAGCTGATCAGTAAGCTGATTCAACGGCTGCAATGGAAAAGCACCAACAAAAGCCGGCATTTTCCAAGGTCGATTTGGAAGCGCAACCGCAGTACTTAACTGCGAAGTCAAGGAAAGAGAGACGCGAGCAGCAAGCAAATCACGCATTGAAGGCGCTGAAATCTGATTTGAAGAAGAATCGGAAGTTAGCGCGGAAGAAACAGAAGAATCGGAAGAAATCGCATATTCCAGAGTTTGCTCAGCTGCATTAAACACACGCAAAGCAACCGAAATTGCATAATCCGGGTACGCTCCCCTAAATGTTTGAACGGACTCGTCCGGGTTGGCAATCAAAACCAAACGCGTCCCAAGATTCAGCAAAGTTTCCACAAAACTCAAGCCGGCAAGAGTAATATCCTGATAATCGTCAACAACAAGAAGAGCTGGGATTTCTGAAGAATTTACGTTAGACGCTTCACCAAGCAAGCGAGCAGCTTTTGAACCTTCAACCAAAAGCTCAGAAGCATCCAAACGGAACGACCCTTTATAAGTGTCTGCAAGCATTTTGCGATACTCAGATCTAAGCGCAAAAACAAGACGCCACTGCGTGCTGCGACGGTCAGTCAGAAGAGAAGTTGGCAAAATATTTTCAGATTCTGCGGTAGATTTTGCAAAATCAAGAGAATCTAAAACAGACTGTTCGTCGGAAGAATCGTTAATTCCAAGCTCATCCAAACGTGCAAGCATATCTCTGAGCTGATGCATAAATGCGTTGCTAGTTTCAACATTACTATCTTCGTCGTTGCCGGTTTCAACGTTGCTGGTTTCAATGTTTCTGGTTTCAACGTTGCCGCCTGAGTCTTTAGAATTTAGCGAATAATCAGAATCATTTCCAACGCCAGTTAAAGGCGAAACCCAAAGCGGAGTCCCAAAATAATCCTGAAAAAGCTGGCAAACATCGCAATCACCATTATCTCCCCTAAAAACATGCTCAATATGCTCGCGAACAACTTTGCGAAGAAGAGCATCCTGCTCAGCGCCATTAAGAAGCTTAGGATTAGGCTTATGCTGCAACTTACAATTGGCTGAAATAATACGAAAAGCAAGCGATTCCAACGTTCCAACCGGACGCGACTGCTCACTTACTCCAATAGAACGAATAATAATATTGTCAATGCTTGCAGCCAAATTTCTGTTTTGCACTGCCATTGCTGTTATGCTATGAGGCCAGCGCTGGTATCCCGCAATTGTTGCACGCACAGCAAACTGCGTTTTTCCAGTATTTGGAGCGCCATAAACTAGCAGCGTACTGGTCAAATTCCCAGCACAATTGCGTAACGTGCCATCAAATAGCGCTTGTAATGCAGAATCCTCACACATACGCTCAATTCTACCAATTGGGCAATAGTGGCGCTCAAGTTTTGACTAATTTTGCAAAACAGCTCGAGCGCGCGCATCCTTCAACGCAAGAAATACGCGGCCAACACCAATAAAAATAAGCGTAAACACAACAAGCAAATAAGCAACTCCAACGCCTAAAGTAGTGGCGTTAAAAGTCTGAGGAGCAAAACCAAACCAGCCTGCAGGAGCACCATAATTAAGGAAATTGTAAGGCGCACGCATTGCGTGAACACCCCAACGAACACCCGCAAACTCGCTAAGCATTGCAGCATAAGCAACATAAGCTAAAGGCGGAATAGTAGCAAAATAAATGTGTGCGCTGGTTGAACGGAAGCGATAGTCAAAAAGTATAAAATCTACGATTGCAAGAAGCGGTGCGATTGCGTGAACGCAAAGACTACTACAACCGTTGCTCATATACGCACCAACAAAACCTAGCTTATTCGTAGGAGCTAAGAAGCAAAGATAAAGCGTAAATGTTACTGCAATGGCGATTGTCATCATGAATTTAAAAATGTACCAAGCGTTGGATTTTGAGTCGAACCATGCGAAAGATTCTGCAGAATCTGGCTGCGCAGCTGAATCTACAGAATTGCGAGCGCGCATAAAAGAGGTAGTGTCTAGCACAAGAGAACCAGCCAAAGCTACACAAATCATAAGATTAGAAAGATTTGTAAAGTAAGTAAAAGTCATAAGACCTTGCCACGAAGCTGCCATTCCGTAAACGGACGCGATTATTGCGATTGCTCGAATTGCAGTGCGCGTGGCGTATTCACGCACATCGAGAGGATTGGCAGCAGCTGTGGTTTGTTGCTCTAGAATGGAGTTGTTTGCCATGTTGACTCGCTTTCGTAACGTATGTCGATTAGGTAATTTATAGCCTACTTACTTACCATATTTATGTTTACACTACCGTAAAGCGAAAATCTGTAGAAGAAGTTGCAAAAATACGGCGAGATTTTTGTAGATACGTGCAAAGCGCGCGGCGACGCTCCAAACGCGAGAAAAGTTCCCCACATTTGGAGCAAAACGCCAGGCCAAACTCTCCAAACACGCGAAAAGTCGCGCACGTTTGGATCACGAGCTTAGAACCTAGCACGCACGTAACCAGCAAAAGCAAGTAAGTCACGAACAAAAGATATAGTCGAAGGATGGTTCGGAGTGCGCAATCGCCGCAAAATCGCGGGCGGCGCTGAGATTACATCCGTAGGACCTGATCTAGATAGTGCTAGCGAAGGGAAACATTATGACAATAGATAACGCTGCAGAAGCAAACAACAGCTCGCAAAAAACTTACGCATCTACTACTGAGTCAGCTGCAACAGCAACAAAAGTAGACACACTATTTTCCGTACGTGCGCGACGCCGAATGTTCCTTAACGACGTTCGCCAATGCATCGAACGCGTACGCGCACAGCAGCCTCTTACACACTGCATAACGAACGTAATCGTACAAGACATAACCGCAAACGCACTGCTTGCAGCAGGCGCCTCGCCAATTATGGTCACAGATCCGGAAGAAGCGCACGCACTCGCACAAATTGCCTCCGGCGTGCTAATAAACGTAGGCACGTTCCATCAGCCTGAAACTTCCGAGTACATGCGCGCAGCCGTTGAAGGTTGCGAAAAAGCAGATACCCCATGGGTTCTTGACCCGGTTGGAATTGGCGTGCCGGCACTTGCTCCACGCACTCGCTTTATACACGAAATTATTAAGCACCACCCTACTGTAATTCGCGCAAACGCTTCCGAAATCATGGCTCTTGCCGGCAAAGAAAGCAACGGAAAAGGCGTAGATTCTCACGATAACGTAAACGATGCTCTTCAAGCCGCGCGCGAACTAGCAAAAAAGTATGGCTCAGTAGTGGCTATTTCCGGCGAAAAAGATGCGATTTACGGCCACGGATGTTTAGCTCGCGTAACAGGCGGCCACAAAGCTATGACCAAAGTAGTTGGAACCGGTTGCGCTCTAGGCGCGATAGTTGCAGCATACGTTGGTGCAAACCCAGAACGTCCGCTCGCAGCAACTGTTGCAGCGCACGTGCATGCAGCCGCCGCTGGAACTTGGGCAGCTCGCCAAACCACAGCTCCCGGAACTTTCCGAACGCTGTGGATGGACGCACTTTCAACTCTTAGCGTAAACGACATGTTTAGTTTGACAAATATTGAGTTCACCGTTGAGCCTGTGGATTGGACACTGTATTTGGTAACGGATCCGCGCATGGGGAACCGTCCGGAAGAAGAAGTGGCTGTGGAGTCGGTTGAAGGCGGAGTTACGGTTGTGCAATTGCGCGATAAGTATTCCGACGATGATGAGATTTCAGCAAAGGCGAAAAAGTTGCGTCATGCGCTTATTGATTCCGGCCACGGCGACGTGCCTGTGTTCATAGACGATCATGTTGATTGCGCAGCTAAGCTTGGTTTCAACTTGCACGTTGGGCAAAAAGATACTCCGTTTGTTGAGGCGCGAAAGGCGATGCCGGCTGAGTGGATGGTTGGTCTTTCTTGCGCGCGGCCTGATTTGATGGAGAAAGCTTACCTAGAGTGCAAAGAAAACGACGTTCCGCTGCCGGATGTTATTGGCATCGGTGCAGCTTTTGAAACGCATACCAAGGCTCACGACGTGCCTCCGCTTGGAGTTGAAGGCGTGAACGAAGTTGCGAAAGTTGCGCACTCTATGGGCGTAAAAACATTGGCAATTGGTGGAATCCATGAGAATACGGTGTTCCCTATTCGCGGTCTTGAGCTTGACGGAGTTTGCACCGTGTCGGAGCTTATGTGCGCTGAGGATGCTGGAAAAGTAGCGCGCGAGCTTAAAAGCGTGATTACTAAATAATTACTTAGTGATTACTCAGTGATTACTGAGTAATCACTAATTCTTAAAGCTGTGCACTGGAGCCGGAATACGCCCGCCTCGCGTTACGAAAGCTTCGCAACTGGTCTGATTCACAGGAATAATAGGCGCATATCCCATTAAACCGCCGAAATTAGCCATCTGCCCAACGCCCTTGCCAATCACAGGAATAATGCGTACTGCAGTAGTTTTCTGATTGATCATTCCTATTGCGGATTCGTCAGCAATCATTCCAGAAATAGTAGCTGCGGACGTTTCTCCCGGAATAGCAATCATGTCAAGACCAACCGAGCACACGCAAGTCATTGCCTCAAGCTTTTCAATAGTCAAACAACCAGACTTTGCTGCAGCAATCATGTTCGCATCTTCAGAAACAGGTATGAACGCTCCGGAAAGACCGCCAACATAGCTGCTGGCCATAATTCCGCCCTTCTTAACCTGATCGTTCAGCATTGCAAGCGCAGCAGTTGTGCCAGGAGCTCCAACCTGATCCAAACCAATCTTTTCAAGCACTTCACCAACTGAATCTCCAACTGCAGGCGTTGGCGCAAGCGACAAATCAATAATGCCAAACGGCACTCCAAGCCTACGAGAAGCCTCTTGTGCAACCAACTGCCCCACTCGCGTAATCTTAAAAGCAGTGCGCTTAATAGTTTCACATAGAAAAGCAAAGTCTTTGCCACGAGCCGCGTCGAGTGCGCTAGATACTACGCCCGGCCCGGAAACACCCACGTTAATCACAGCATCACCTTCAGTAACACCGTGGAAGCCGCCTGCCATAAACGGATTATCGTCAGGAGCGTTGCAAAAAGCCACAAATTTAACACAGCCGTAAGAATCTTTGCTAGCAGTCGCCTCGGCAATCTTTTTAATCGTGCGACCAAGCAACTCTACGCAATCCATGTCGATTCCAGTGCGAGTTGAGCCAACATTCACAGACGAACACACAATTTCCGTCTCGCTTAAGGCTTGCGGAAGCGACTCAATAAGCATGCGGTCAGCTTCTGTCATTGACTTAGCAGGAAGAGCGGAATATCCGCCGATTAAATCAACTCCAACAGTGTGCGCTGCCCTGTCTAAAGCGTGAGCAATTTGCACAAAATCTTCAGGCTTTTTACAAGACGACGCGCCAACAAGCGAAATCGGAGTCACGGTAATGCGCTTATTTACTATTGGAATGCCGTAATCGTGCGAAATATCGTTGCCAGTTTTGACGAGATCTTTTGCAAGACGCGTGATTTTTTCTTCAACATTGCGGCACACATCTTGCAAATTTTCGCAAGCGCAATCAAGCAAGTTAATTCCCATTGTGATTGTACGAACGTCGAGCTGTTCTTGCTCAATCATCGAATTAGTTTCGCTTACTTCCATCAGGTTGAGCATGGCGTACTTCCTTACATTTACTTAGATTGCTACGATATTGCTACGAGTTTGCTACGAATTTTAGATTCTGTGCATTGCGGTGAAAATATTGCTACGCTGGCAGCGAATACGCACGCCGATTTCGTTACCGAGCGCTTCCAATCCGTCCGCAAACTCACCAAATTCACAGTCCATAGTCGCCACATCAACAATCATCATCATATTGAAGAATCCGTCAACAATAGTTTGAGAAATATTCAAAATATTGACGTTATGATTAGCTGCATGCGAAGTTACTTTTGCAATAATACCAACGGTATCGCAGCCAACAACTGTAATAATCGCCTTAGAAGCGTCGCCTTTAGAAAGCGATTCCTGATTTTGTGCAATTGTAGTATTGGCGACCATATTTGCCTCCTGCTGTATTGCTGTGTGTATTTATTGCTGTGTTAATTTATTACTGTGTTAATTTTGCATTAGCTTTTCACTAATTATTTTTATGCATAAATATTATGCTGCTTCATATCTTCCGGCAGCGCATTTCGAAGCGACACAAGCGATCCGGAACGGAACACAGAACGAATACCAGCAGCAAGAAGAGGAGCAATCGAAAGAACAGTCATATTCTTAAGACGCTTTTCTTCCGGCACAGGAACAGTATCCGTCACAATAATTTCGCGAACACCAGCATCTTTCAAACGCTCAACAGCAGGACCGGAAAGCAAAGCATGAGTTGCAACCAACGTCACAGACTTAGCGCCCGCCTCGCGCAAAGTGCGCACAGCTTCACAAATCGTGCCAGCAGTATCAATCATGTCGTCAACAACAATGCAGTCACGCCCCTGAATATCACCGATAATTCCATGAGCTTCAGCATGATTTGGACGAGTAATATCGCGCGTTTTATGAATAAAAGCAAGAGGCAAATTGCCAAGTTTTGCAGCCCACTGTTCAGAAACTTTAATTCGCCCAGCATCAGGAGAAACAATAGTTGCGTTGTCGAGCTTCATAGAATTACGCACATAATCAATAAGCACAGGCATAGCAGTTAAATGATCAACCGGACCGTCAAAGAAACCCTGCTCCTGAGTTGCATGCATGTCAACCGTCAAAATACGAGTCGCACCGGCAGCACGGAATAAATCAAACATAAGACGCGCTGTAATAGGCTCACGACCCTGATGCTTTTTATCCTGACGCGAATATCCAAAGAACGGCGCAACCACGTTAATACTGCGAGCAGAAGCGCGACGCAAGGAATCAACCATAAGCAGCTGTTCCATAATCCAATTGTTAATAGGATTCGTATGCGCTTGAAGCACAAACACATCCGATCCACGAACTGGCTGAGTAAAACGCACGTACATTTCGCCATTCGCAAAATCGTAGGCAGTAGTCTCAAGCACATCAATACCAAGATATTTTGCAGTTTCCGCAGCAAGTTCCGGATACGCACGACCGGTAACAAGCATCATCTGCTTTTTTGGATTGCCTTCAAGAATTGTTGACATGATTGCCTTCCCGTTTGCAAACTTGCATGTACAGTGACAGAGTCGCTTTTTATTTTAGCAGGTAACGCGCCGGATTAGACACAGCCGGTGATTTACGCATAAATTACGCAAATAATTATTTAATAATTACTTAATAATTACTTAAATTACTTAGCAAAATACGCGCGAATTTCGTCTGCAGTTCCGTAAGAAGCCTGAGCGCCAAAGCGAGTTGCAGCATACGCAGAAACATAGGATGCTAAAGCTGCCGCGTCTGGCAATGACATTGAAGCAGCCAAACCAGCCAAAATTGTACCCATAAACGCATCTCCGCAACCGGTAGTGTCTTGAGCATTAACACGCTGAGCAGCAATACGGCAAACAGGATCTTCCTCAGCATACTGCAAAACAACAGAACCATCGCCACCTAAAGTCACAACAGCCTCATCAAAACCAAAGTTGTGCATAACTTCAGCAGCATGATTCCAATCAAAACCATCCCAATTGCCATCTTCTGGCTCGTCAATCTTAAGCAACTGCGCCATCTCATGCTCATTCACAAGCAAAATGTCAGCAGCATCAATCAAATCCTTCGGCAAAGTAGGCACAAAAGGAGAATTATTAAGCAAAACTTTTACACCAGCATCGTGCGCAATTTTCGCCGCCGCTGTAACAGTTTCCATCGGGCTTTCCAAGCAAAGGCCAAGTACGCGAGCGCTAGTCAAAGCACTTTTAACAGACTCAATATACGCAACCGTAACGTGCGCATTAGAACCAGGCGCGTAAACAATCGTATTTTCGCCGCCCTGAGCATCAACCGTAATAACCGTTGCGCCGCTAGGAGTGTTATCGACGTGCAAAATATTAGTGGTGTCAACACCAGCATTGTTCAAAGAATTAAGTAAAAAGTCGGCGTTTTTATCGCTGCCAACAGCACCAAACATGCGCACGTGCGCGCCAATTTTTGCCGCCGAAACAGCCTGATTTCCAGACTTTCCTCCAGGAAGAACCTTCAATTCGCCACCATTAACTGTTTCGCCTGGTTTTGGAAGACGGTCGGCAACAATCGTGTAGTCGGCATTCATTGAGCCAACCACTGCAATCGCAGACTTGACGCAGTCATCAGCCTTCACTTTTTCTAATACATCCAGCGAGTCTAAAGTATCGTGGTAGCGCATCAAAATTCCTTTCTTTGTTTGATTTTTATTTTACAGTTTATGCTTGGCATTGTGCGCGTTTCCTCAATGTGGCGCGAGTTTTGGTGGATTTCTTTCCTCGCGATTTTGTTTTCGATATTCTTTAGTATCGTCTATGAGCTTTGTAACTGATTTAGTTTTTCGGTTTTGACGAGGCTAGAAAATTTGTGTTTGCGCAAATCCCGTCCTTCGTCGCTTTAACTGTTAAAGTATTTTGCCGTGTTCGCCTATTTTTAACAATGTTGCTTCCTCAGTCCTCTTTTATTGCTGAACACAATTTTTCCAGCCTCTCAACACACTAACCGTCAACACAAAACTCATAGACTCGTGCAGAAAGTTACGTAAAGTGCGTGGTTTACTAAGTGCAACTAAAGTCACATAAATTTTGCTGCGGATGAGTGCGTGGTTGGGAGATTATTCTTGACGTGACGTGTGCAGTAGCACGAATGTTAACAGCGAACGACCGGCTACACGTGTTTTTTATATATATAAGTCAGTCAGTACGCTTGCACAGAAGAATCATCATTATGAAGATAAGCCCGAAGCCCACGAAATCCGCCCACGAAAAAACAGCGCCCGTAAACATAACGGCCGTAATCGCAGCAGTAACAGGCTCGCTCGCGCCAAGAAGCGTTCCTTTCACAGAACCTACGCGCATAATACCCTCAAGAAACAGCCAGTAAGCGCCAAAAGTGCCTGCAACAACCGTAAAAGTAAACAGCAAAAGCGCGCGCCAATCAAGCGGAGGCATAGTTTCCCACGGGCGCACAAACGGAAGCATAATCAGCCCCGAAATAATAAAAGTAATGCCGTTTACAGTAAGATTTCCCCATTTTGCAATCAACTTCACCGGCATAATCGCGAGCGCCGCTGTACTTGCAGCATCTGCCAATCCCCAAAGCAAACCCATAATCGGCAGGGAAAGCGAAGAAAGATTGCCACCCGTTGCCATTAAAGCAGTTCCTGCAAAAGCTAGAACAACGCCAATTGTTTCGCGAATAGTTGGCACGCGGCGAGTATGCAAGCACGCATAAACCAGCACGAATAGAAGATTAAGGCTTTGAAGCACAGTTGCGGTTCCGGAATTAGTCCAGTCGATTGTGCACAAGTACGAAACTTGCGTAAGCAGCACGCAAACTACGCCAGTAACAGCCATCGAAATCCACGTGCGGCCAGATTTTACTGCTCCTGCAAGTTTTTTAGGAGTGCAAGCTGCTGCAGTAATGCTAAACAATATGCCGGCTGCAATTTGACGAACGCACGCAATTTGCAGCGGAGATACGTGATACGTTGACATCAGGATTTTTGAAACTGTTGCGTTTGCGCCCCAGAATGCGCCGCCTAAAAGAGTTAACAAAATGCCGATGAGTATGGCGTTCGTTGAATGATTGAATGCAGGATTAGGGCGATCCGGCGTACTCGCTATTGCTTTTGCAGCGGATTTTGAAGTGTCGAAAGTTTTAGAGCCAGTTTGTAACTTAAGCTTAGACATATCAGATTCACCTCGCATCCCCAAAACAAGCGATTATGCAGCAATTATTGCACGCGCGCCCAACTAATATTGCACGCGCGCAAACGGGGTAAGCAGCATAACTTGGAAAACAAAAAGCTCCCGACGCTAAATCAGCGTCAGAAGCTTAAGCGCGGAGAATACGAGATTCGAACTCGTGAGGCTGTTACACCAACACGCTTTCCAAGCGTGCGCCATAGACCACTAGGCGAATTCTCCAAACTGCTAACTTAGCAAGCAAATCACCCGCTAAGCAAACAACTTAAACAGAATACCACGAATTTGAGATATTGCAAACTCGCGCGCGCCGTGACCTTTTTTGGAGACACTGGTGCAGTACGCTTTCTGCACCCGTGTCCCATTCTGGTGGTTTAGGGACACTCACGCAGATTGCGTTCTGCGTGAGGGTCTGATTTTGCCTATCTTCGGACACTCGCGCAGTACGCTTTCTGCATCCGTGTCCCCGATTACCGCTTTAACGCGCGCGCCGCGACAACGAAAGTTGAGATTACTTAAGCAAAGGCGCTACTTGCGTTTCGTAAGCACGCAAAGCCATGTCGATTACGTTGTGCATATCGTAGTAGCTGTAAGTACCAAGCCTACCGCCGAAAACAGTGTTCGGCTCAGCTGCTGCAAGCTCCGCATAGCGCGCATACAAGGCTTTATCTTCCTCAGTATTCACAGGATAGTAAGGCTCATCGTCGCGAGTTGCAGCGCGAGAATACTCCTGCCACACAACAGTCTCCCCAGCTTTTACGCTTTTACCCGGCACGAAATCAGCTTCACCACTAGTCTCACCAGCAACGCCCTCAACTTCCTCACGCTCTGGATTAAAGTTCTTAAACTCAATCGCGCGCGTAAACGGAACGTCCGCATCCGAATAATTCATAACTGGGCAGCCAAAGTGGTCACTCTCCTCGTAACGCACTTCCTTAAAGTCCACGGTACGCCACTTTAACTCGCCAAGCTTATAGTTAAAATACCTATCAACCGGACCGGTATAAACCACTGGAACTCCAGCCTCAGCCAACGCACGCTTATTAAACGGCTGCGATTCGTCGAAAAAGTCTACGCCAAGCGAAACGTGAATTCTAGGATCGTCAATCATGCGCTGCATCCAAGCTGTGTAGCCGTCAGTAGGCAAGCCTTCCCAAGTGTCTTTAAAGTAGCGATTATTGTAGTTAAATCGCACAGGCAAGCGCTTAATAATTCCAGCAGGAAGCTCGGAAGGATCCGTTTGCCACTGCTTTGCCGTGTAGTTTTTAATAAACGCCTCGTAAAGCGGACGCCCAATTAAACTAATGCCCTTATCGTTCAAATTTTGCGGATCTTTGCCAGCAAACTCCCCCGCTTGGCTTGCAATCAAAGCCTTTGCTTCTTCTGGCGTGTAGTGCGCGTGGAAGAATTGGTTAATTGTACCCAAGTTGATTGGCAGCGGATAAACTTCGCCGTCATGCGTTGCATAAACGCGATGCACGTAGTTAGTAAAAGACGTAAAACGATTCACATAATCCCATACGCGCTTGTTACTTGTGTGGAAAAGATGCGCGCCGTACTTGTGAATTTCAATTCCCGTGCTCTCGTCAAAATACGAGTAAGCGTTTCCACCAATGTGATTACGAACGTCAATAATTTCAACGCGAGCGCCAGTATGCTCCACTGCTTGTTGAGCTACAGTTAAACCAAACAAGCCCGCTCCAACAACTACTAAATCTGGGTAAGTTGCATTTTGGGAGGTTGCTGCCTGCGTCATATTATTTACCTTTCGTACTTTCGGTTGTTTTACGCACAATACATTCTAAGAATAGGCTTAAGCGTATATATACGTATATATAATGTCTAATATGACTAAGGCAACGAGTGCAGAAACCAAAGATAAACAAGCAATGCAAGAAAAGCAAGATACTAGCAGCGCAAATAGCAGCAACGAAAGCTGGGAAGTTGTAAATCGCGTTGTTTACCCGGTAAAAGACGCGGAAATTACTATGCCACTTTACGTAATACCGTGGCATCGCTCCTACTTGCAGCGCACTGTGCTCGATCCTCGTATGAATACGCGCGCAATCGATATAAATAATCTAAATCTCACTGATTTCAAAAAGCTTCTTGCAGATACTAGCAGCCACCTACCAAATGTTGAAACTCAAGGCATCTGCACTGTTCTTTCGCGCAACTCACTTTGCGTTGCCGCCGGAAAGCACGTGTCACTTTGCACTTTCTTTAACGCTTTTCCTGCAAGCTATTGGCAGCATTGGACGCGCGTAAAAACTGTTAAGTTTACTGCTCGCGTTGAGGGAGCAGGTGCGTTGCAACTTATGCGTTCGACCGGTCGCGGACTTACGTATCCGGTGCAAAAGTTTGAGTTTGATTCTAGCAATCAAACAAATCAGCCAGCTCAAGTTATTAGCTACGAAATTCCTATGACTGGTCTTGCAGACGGCGGATATTTTTGGTTTGAAGCGAAAGCAAGCGACTCTAGCTGCTTTACTGTTAGCAATGCTGAGTGGAGCGTGCCATGCGCGAATAAAGTGCAATCAGGAAAACAGAAGCAATCAAATAGCACTTTTTCTATTGCTATTACTACCTTTAACCGCCCTTCATACTGCCACAATCAGCTGAAGGCAATAGCAGAAAACAAAGCACTTCGCGCGCGACTTGACACAATTTATTGCACAGATCAGGGCACGGATTTAGTAAAGAATCAACCTGGATTTAACGAAACAAGCGCAAATCTTGGCAGCCAACTTACTTACATTCAGCAGGCTAATTTAGGCGGTTCCGGTGGATTCTCGCGAGGCATGTTTGAAACGCTTAAAGCCGGCAAAAGCAGCTACACTATGCTTCTTGACGACGACGCAATTAGCGAAACAGAGTGCATTCTTCGCGCGCTTCAGTTTGCCGACTACACAATTAAGCCTGCTATTATTGGCGGAGGGATGCTTCATCTTGACAATCGCACGGTTCTTTATACTCAAGGCGAACGATTCACTCGCAACAACGTGTGGATGAAGCCTTCGCAGAATCTTGATTACAATCATGATTTTGCAGCTATTACTTTGCAAGATTGCCCTGAGCGCCATCAGCGAATAGACACTGATTACAACGGTTGGTGGATGAGTCTTATTCCGACTGCGATTATGAAAGAAATCGGTCTTTCGCTTCCTGTGTTTATTAAGTTTGATGATACTGAGTATTCGATTAGAGCGCTTGAGCACGGGTATCACACGATTTGCCTGCCGGGAGTGGCAGTTTGGCACCAGGCTTGGCACGATAAAGACCCTTCGCGCACTTGGGAAGAGTATTTCTTCCAGCGCAATCGTTGGATTTGCGGACTGCTTCATTGCACTCGTCCAAGCTTACGTTTTGCGATTGAGATGCTTCGAAGCGACTTGGCTTCCGGCTTAAAACTTGCGTATTCTGCTATGCATTTGCATCATATGGGATTGCAGGATATTTTGCGCGGACCACAATATATTGTTGATTCAATGCCGCAAAAGCTTGGCGAGGTTCGTAAAGCGCGTCAATCCTTTAGCGATACGCAGCCTGTAAGTGACGAAGCGCTTATTAGCGAGGTTTTGCGAGAGCACGTAAGTCCGTTTACTGCGCACGACGCTAAGGCTTTGCGTAAGACGCAGAAGCGCGCTACGATTAAGGCTTTGTTTGCTCACGAAAAGCATGCGAAGAATCCTCGTCCAGAAGTTGCGATTCCAGCGCAAGACGTTTCTTGGCCATCGTTTGTGGGAGTTAATACTGCAATCGTTACGGCTCCAGATGGCACTACTCTTAATCTTTTCCAGCGAGATAGCAAGTTATTCCGTAAAATGTTGCGCGCGGACGCACTTTTGGCGTTAAAAATGTTGCGTAAGTGGAAGAAGCTGTCTAGAGAGTATCGCAGCTACGATATGGCGAGCGTTGAAAGTTGGGAGCAAATCTTCCGAGCTAGCAACAAGTAACAGTGACATAGGAAACATTTGCCGGTAATTTTCCGGCAAATGTTTCACGAAACCTGCTTAATCATCATCGCGCGATCGCTTAGCAAAGCATAGTCGCGATTTCGACTATCTCTAATCACAAACGTGCAAGCGTTCGCATCCACTGCCACGGCAAGCAAATCCGTGTAATCGTCCTCAGTTGGGCTAGGCGTGCGCAAGGAAGTAAACAGCGTAAACTCGCCATTGTTAAACAAATTTAACGGCATTTCAAAATACACTGTTTGATGCCCACGCTTCTGCATTTTCAGCACTTTAGAACCAGTATCGTAAGTAATTCCTCCGCGCCGAATGTCATGCAAAGCAATCGCTAAATAGAAGTCACCCGGCTCGTCGTACTGATATTCCACAGCAAAACGGAAAGTATCGCTGCTCTTGTAAATCTTGTCTTCCAAAGCATAGGTTCTAAGCAGCGGACACTTTGCGTTCAAACCTTGAGCATACTGCCCCTTGCCCAGCTTTTCACCAAGCTTATTTTGCTTTTCGCGCTCTGCCTCAATATTTGCCAAAGTATATTGGTCTGCCACGGACTCAGTGTTTCCAATTGCTGCAACTTCACCGTCGCTAATCATCATTGCGCGCGTGCAATAGCGTTTCACAGCATTCATATCGTGCGTAACAAGAATAACGGTTTTAGTTGGATCTTTACGAATATCTGTAAAGAACGCGTCACACTTGCGCTGAAAAGCTTCGTCTCCAACGGCCAAAACTTCGTCAAGAACTAAAATATCTCCCTGCGCTTTAATTGCCACAGAAAACGCTAAGCGAACTTGCATGCCCGAAGAGTAATTCTTTAACTTTTGATCCATAAAGTCTTCAAGCTCAGCAAATTCCACAATATCGTCGTACATTGCGTCGATTTCTGCGCGAGTAAATCCAAGTAAAGCTCCGTTAAGATACACGTTTTCGCGGCCGGTAAGTTCCGGGTTAAAACCAACACCAAGCTCAATAAACGGCACAAGCTTGCCTTTTACTTTTACACTTCCAGTATTTGGATAGTAGATTTGCGAAATAATTTTTAAGAGGGTTGATTTGCCTCCGCCATTTCGCCCGACTATGCCAAAGAATTCGCCGCGATGCACGTCGAAGCTTATGTCTTTAAGAACGTTCTGAATTTTGTAGCCTTTAATACCCTTAGTAAGATTTATAAACGCTTGCTTTAAGCCGGTTGCTTGCTCGGTTGGTAACTTAAAATATTTTCCTACATGATTGACTGATAAAACAATATCGTCATCACGCACTTGCGCTGCTTGCGCTTCTTGCACTTGCGCTGCTTGCGCTTCTTGCACTTCCGCCGCTTCTTCCTGCAACTTACTCATAAATTTCACTTCCCCATCGTAACTGTCATAAATATCGTAAAATTTTTCGTAAATTTAGCACGCTACATAATTTCTACAAAAGTGCGACTATTTTTTCGGAATATATACACTCCAAGCCACACTATTAGCACGGTAAGCAAAAGCGGCACGCAAGACATCCACGAGAATCCAAATTCACTCCACACAGTTGGTTGCGTTTCGGGAGCCAGCATATTGTGTCGCATATCCTGAATACATTGCGCTATAGGATTAAGCAGCTCAAGCTTTGCCAGCACCGCAAAAATACCGCCCTTATTAATCACGTAACTAAGCGGATAAATAATCGGCATTCCGTAGAACAGCAGCTGCTGAGCCACTTCCCAAATATGCAAAATATCGCGGAAGAACACGTACATAGTAGACATTATTAGCGCCATTCCGATTGCAATTGCATAAAGCTGAATCAGACTTATTGGAAGCAGAATCACTCTCCACGTAAAATGCACTCCGCCAATAATCGCAAAAATAAGCACGACTACTAAATTAATCAAAAAGCTTATTAAAGATCCAACCGTTGCCGAAACCACCACAATGTAGTTTGGAAAATGGATTTTGCGCAACAAATCGCCACGATCTACAAGCGAGCGCAAACCAATCGAAGTTGATTCTTGCACAAACTGCCACGCGCTAATTCCCATTAAAAGAACCACAGGGTATGTTGGCGTGCCGTCTGTCATTCGCAAAAACTTGCCAAAAATAAGATACATAACGCAAAACATCATCAACGGCTTCAACGCCGACCACGCCACACCCAAGAAAGAGCCTTGGTAACGCAGCTTAAAATCGGTTTTTACTAAACCGCGAAGCACGATATTTGCATACGCGTACTTTTTACGACAACGAGCCATGAGATTTTTCACGCTCTTAATAATATCAGTTATGTTGTAATTGAATGTTTTAATTGAAATGATACTTTAGCCTAAATGAGCTTATTGCTAAAACGAGCTTATAGTTGAAAATAGGCTTTAGTAATAACAATTGAGCGCTGCATTTGAATACACTAAATCAACATTCATAAACCACTTATGCTAACATCGTACGTATGCCGAAAGTATCGATTATTGTTCCAATTTATAACGTTGAAGCCTTTTTACCAGAATGTTTAGAGTCTATTCAAAATCAAACTTTTAAAGATTGGGAATGTTTGATGTTTTCGGATGGAAGCAAAGATGGTTCCATCGATATTATGAAGTCTTTTGCAAAAAAAGATAGTCGCTTTGTGGTAATTGAAAAAGAAAACGAGGGCTACGGAGCTACTTGCAATCGCGGTTTGGAACGCGCTAAAGGCGAGTGGATTAGCATTATTGAGCCTGATGATTTTATTGATCCGCATATGTATGAGCGTTTGCTAAGCAATGTTGAGATTGCTGGAAAAAATTCTGACAAAGTCGGCGAAACTGGCGCAACCCTAGATGTTATCAAAGGCGGATACTGGCTTTTTTACGACGGCAAAGATGGTTATAAGTCGGCTGTAGAAACGCCAAACTTGTGCTATTTCATGCCTGAGCATCGCACTATTTTTAATCTTAGCGAATTTGCTGAGCCTTTCTACCATCATCCTTCTATTTGGTCGGCTATTTACCGCAAAGATTTTCTTAACGGAGATAACCGCAATCACGAAATCATACGTTTTAAGCCAATTCCTGGAGCCGGATGGACCGATAATCCTTTCTTTGCACAAACTATGGTTTTAGCAAATAAAATCTGCTGGAATCCTGGAAAGTACTACTATTATCGTCAAACTAATCCGGGCGCATCTAGCTTATTGAAGGATTTCCATCTTCCTTTCGACCGTTTGCGAGATATGCGCGAGTTTCTTAGTAAGCAGAATATTTCTCGCGAAATTTTGCACGCTTTTTATTCTCGCGAATTTGATTACGTAAACTCCTTGATTACAGAGTTTGGTTTTGACGATAAGAATCCGGAAATCCGCAAACTTATTTATGAAGTTTTTAGTTCCATGGATTCAAAAGAAGTTTTCCTTATGGCATCACGCCTTAAGCCAGAATTTATGGATTATTACATGGATTTCCTCGGCTCGTCATACGAAGTTAAGCCACAAAAAGCAGAGGCAAATCCTAAGCTTTCGCTCGTAATATTTACGCATAATGCTCATTCTTGGATTGTTGATTCGCTTAAAGCTTGCAGCTCAATAAGCAGTATTCCTTGCGAATTTATTATTGTTGACTCGCATTCAAACGACAGTACGCTTGCAATTGCCAAAAAATTTACTAGCAAAGATAAGCGTTTTACAATTCAGTCGCATGAAGATACCGCAAGTATTAAAGATATGCTTTCTAAAGCAATTTCTTACGCTCACGGCACATACACAATGTTTATGCCTTCAAGCTACATAATTAACGAAAAAGTGCTATCTGAAGCGCTAAATCAGGTGCAGTATTATAACGAAATTTGTGAAAAAAATGGAGAAGATGCGGCTAAATATGCAACCAAAAACGCTGCCCAAGTCACGAATAAAAATGATAGTAAAACAGCCAGCGTCGACCTCGCTTTCTTCAACAATAAAAGCAAACACAGCGATTATTTGATTGATTGTGCATTAAAAAATAGCGCAAAAACTAAAGAATCTAATATTCTGCGCCAGCAGTTTATTATGCCAACGAATTCGGAAGATGCTAATAAAGACGTAAGTTACGGTCTTTATAAATCTAGCGATATTCCGGAACTTTTGTTAGACAGCTGCTACAGTTATGGCTGGCAAAAAATTTGGCGAACCGACTTTTTGAAAGCTTCTAAAGCTGAAGCTGGAGAACACGACCTGCCTTCAACTTTAATGACTTTTACAACTCGCGCAGCATTAAAAGCACAGAAAATACTGTATTGCGATTTGTCTAAAACTTACGAAGATGCTTATGGAAGATTCAGTGTTGGAGCTGACGAAGGATTCGAAAACCTTCACCACACTAATATTCCAGAAAACTTCTGGCTTTCTATTGAGCATCACGCCATTAAAGATGAAGCGCCTCTTGAAGTTGATTCCGTAATCGAAACCGGAGAATGGCTTAAAAGCGAAGGCTTGCTTGATCAATACAATCGCGGATACGTAAATTCGCTTGTGAACAGTTTTGTTCACGACTGCCATACGCGAGTAACGTCTGAATCTTTGGCAGATATTATTCATAATAAGCTTCAAGAAGTGATGCAAATTATGGATTATGATCAAATTTCTAAGAATTTGCCAAGCTACTTCTACGATGAGCTTTCGTATAACGAATTCCAAAAGTTGCAGCTAAATACCGCTTCACGCACTTTGTGGCTTAAAGAGCGCATGCTTAAATTTGAGAGCAAAACTCTAAACTACGAGCAGGAAATTAGCAGTATTCGCACTTCTGCACGCTACGTTATTGGCGAGAAAATCGTAAAAACAGCGAAGAAAATAGCATTCCCGTCTATTATTGCAAAATTGCAGAAAAAGTTCCGTCTTATGAGGCGAAATAGCAAATAATTTACTTACTTACATATGCGAGAGTTTACTTAGTTGCGTAAGGATTTGTTGCTATATCTTCCTCAATCGCATTTATAATGCACTGATTCTCAAGGCAATCGCGACTAACATGCTGGAAGTGCGAGAACATGTCTGCTGGAAGCTGATAAATATTCCCGTAATAACTGTACAGAATTTTTTGCGCATCATTTGGCACGCATACTGAAAAATCTTCAAATTGATCTTGATTTAGCGGGAACATGTTTTTGCAGCTAACCATATATATGGATTCTGCATCAACATTATCAATACCGTAAATAACGCCATAAGTTTCATTAGTTGAAGATTTAGAAATAATATTTTCGTTTTGCGCAATTTCGCGATACTTTGTAAAAATACTTTCGATTTCTCTAGTAAACTTAGCACCATCTTCACGATACCCGCCTTTAAGCCACTCATCATAGAATGGCTGCGAGCGCAAATCATCTTGCAAAGTTTTACGAATCTCAATAAATCTTCGTCTAATCTGCTCATTGTACTCAGGCAAATAATCGTAGAAGAAAATATCTATAAAGCTAGGATTTTCAGGATTTTTGTAGCGCAAACGCAACTGCCTGCAGCATACGTAAGGATCAAAAACAAGAACTGCACGGTAGCGTTTCGACAATTCCTCATCATTTTGAAGAAGATTGAGTAAAGTATCAATATCTTCTCTAATCATTCCAAGATCAACATCATCATCCCATGGAATAAATCCGCGATGACGAACAACACCAAGCAAAGTTCCAAAATCAGCCCAATATTGAAGATTATGCTCGCGCGCAATTTCAGCAAACTCGTTTAAAAGACTAGCGCAACCTCGTTGAATAAGTCGCACGGAACCTGTTGCTTTAGGAAGCGAATAGTAAAAACGCTTACGCGCGTCCAAATCGCTCTCATTGTCACGCCTGTAATTAGACCAACCTAAAAGTGACGAATGCTCACGATTCGTAAGCATATCGACGTGCAGCATACGCTGATTTTCTAGTATATGTACCAGCTGACCGTCGAGAATTTCCTGCATGCGAGTTAAGCGATTCTGCAAATCGCCAACTTGTGCGCGAAGATCTCTTATTGAACGCTTAGAGGAAGGGCAACGGTCAATAAGCCCACGGAATAATCTACGAAATACTGACGCCATAATTCACACCTTTTGTATGTTTCTCCACTTTTACTCTCGATAAGTCATATGGTTATTCATTATATACGCTTTGTTGCTTGCGGGCGACCTATTCTTTACACAGCTGAGTAGTTTTGGTCGGATTGAAACGCACGCTGTTCAAAATAAAGATTCAATAGCTATTTTTGAACGCTTGTTATATAATGAACAAAACACCAATCACAAGTGAGATGCGCATGGCTATTAATCACAACGAATTTAGGCTACTTACTGCCCTACTAAATAACACAAACAACTCCCAGCAAATAAGTCAGCGAGATATTGCCACGCGCGCAGGAATTTCGCTCGGAACCGTCAATTCTTCAATCAAAAGCGCAGAAAATAAGCATCTTATTAAAGCTGCAGAAACATTGCAAATTACACCTAAAGGTCTTGCTGAACTTGAGCCGCACAAAGTTAAAAACGCTATTATTATGGCCGCAGGATTTTCGTCAAGATTCTCACCAGTTTCGTACGAAACTCCAAAAGGCTTGCTTACAGTAAAAGGCGAAGTTCTTATTGAGCGCCAAATCAAGCAACTTCACGAAGCTGGGATTAACGATATAACTGTTGTTGTTGGCTACAAACAGGAGCAGTTTTTCTACTTAGAAGACGCTTTTAACGTAAAAATCGTGCCAAATAGCGAATACAACACTCGCAATAATAACAGTTCACTTATGGCTGTAGCGAACCAGTTATCTAACACTTATATTTGCTCATCAGACAACTATTTTGACGAAAATCCCTTTGAAAAATACGTTTGGAAAGCTTATTATTCCGCACAATTCCAGCAAGGATACACTAAAGAATGGTGCATGACTTGCGGAGCACATAATCGCATTACAAAAGTTACGATTGGCGGAAGTGACGCTTGGTACATGATTGGTCACGTGTATTTCGACACCGAATTTTCTAAGCGATTTGTGCAAATTCTTCGTAAAGAATACGATTTGCCGCAAACTGCAGGAAAACTTTGGGAAGATATTTTTATTGAACATATTGACGAGCTAGATATGCAAATGCGCAAATACAATCCGCCAATTATTCACGAATTTGATTCTATTGACGAGTTGCGCGAATTTGATCCGCTTTTCCTAGAAAATATTGATAGCGCAATTTTTGACCATATCACTAAAACGCTTAATTGCAAGAAATCCGATATTTATAACGTGTATCCACTAAAAAATGGTCTTACTAATTTATCTTGCCATTTTTCAGTTGGAAAAAACGAGTACGTTTATAGACATCCTGGCGTTGGCACAGACGTACTTATTAATAGAAAGGCGGAAGTTGAAGCATTAAATCTTGCTAAGCAGATTGGTTTAGACGGCACTTTTATTGCAGCAGACGAAACTGTTGGCTGGAAGATTTCGCACTTTTTGCCCGATTGCAAAACAGCTAATATGCACAATTTGAAAGAGCTTAAAGAGGGATTGGCTTTAGTGCGCTTATTACACGAAAGCAACAGAAAGATGCTTAGAACTTTCGATTTTTACTTAGAATCTCAACGTTACATAAGCGAATTAAATAATAGAAAAGTTACGATTCCGCAAAAAATTATTGATCTGGGATTGAGCGCAAAAAAGCTTCACGAATTAGTAGTATCTAAGGATCCACAAAACTACTGTCCTTGCCATAACGATGTTTTGGGAGCAAATATTTTAATCGACAAACAAAATCGATACCATCTTATTGATTGGGAATATGCCGGAATGTCTGATTATGCGCAAGATTTTGGCACGTTATGCGTTTCGGACGAATTTAGCGATACTGAAATAAACGAAGCTATGCCTATTTATTTAGCACACACTCCGTCAACTCAAGAAAAGCGTCATTTGCTGGCTTTTGTGGGATTCGCAGGATGGTGTTGGCATTTGTGGTCGCTTGTTAAAGAAGCGGAAGGCGAGAACATAGGAACTTGCATGTATACCTACTACCGGTACGCAAAACGCTATATTAATGAAGCTCTTAAAATGTACGAAAATTAAAACACGAAATTAGGTACTTATGAAATACGCGTTTTTAAGCGGATTCCTTTGGGGAATTGACACTGCCTTACTTGCAGTTTTAACCACATTTCTTAGCTATAACAGCAGCACTAATTCAGTAATATTCGTTGGTATTCTTGGAGCTCTACTCCACGACGCTGTATGCGCAATTTTTATGTGGATTTACATAAGTACTCGAAAAAAATGGCATAAAACGCTTGAAATACTAAATAAACCACGGATTCTGGCACTTATTATCGTAGGATCTTTACTTGGTGGACCGCTCGGCATGAGCGGATACGTTTTAGCAGCAAGCAATATAGGGGCTGGATACGCTGCTGCAATTTCCGCCTTCTACCCTGCAGTTGGAACCGTACTTTCTGCGCTAATACTTCGCGAGCGCTTAAGTGCGGCAAAATATTCAGCTTTTGCGTTAGCTCTTATTGCGGTTTCTGCTTTAGGATACTTTTCTTGCGCTCAAGATGCTCAATCTTACGTAAATTCAAACACAATACTTGGTTTAGCTGGAGCAATTTTAAGCGTAGTCGGTTGGGGAAGCGAAGCAGTTGTGTGCGCTTGGGCTACGCGCCAAAAAAGCATAGACGACGAAATAATACTTCATATTCGCCAAACTACATCCGCATTTGCTTACGTTATTATTGCGATTATTGCGATTGTTTCTAGTATATTTGTCTCTTCTACAGTCACTTCTACAGGCACTTCTGCAGTCACTTCTACAGGATTAGAATCCTATATTTCACTAAACACAAGCTCGCTTCAATCTTTCAAAATAGCAGGAATGGCGATTATTGTCGGCCTTCTTGGAGTGAGCTCGTACCTTTGCTATTACCGCGGTATTGCGAAAGTTGGAGCATCGCGCGCAATGGCTGCAAACGTTACTTACGCAGCTTGGAGCATGATAGTAACAGCAATAATCTCATGCACAATGCCGTCAGTTTTGGCTTGGATTTGCTGCATTACTATTATGTGCAGCACGGTTTTCGTAGCACGTCAGTAACATATCAAAGCCGCGAGCTGCAAACGGAATCATAAGCAAATACGCAGGAAGAATATACTGCGACTGCGCTTCCCAAACAATGTACAAAACTGCCATTCCTAGCACTATAACAAGCGGAGTTAAAAGCGGAGTCAAGTATTCGTAAGAAAATTCACAAGAAATCTTAGACAAAGAAGAAGGCGACTTTCTTTTACGCAACAATACGCACAAAAATACTGTTGTAAACGCAACAAGCATAAATTGAAGAGCATCTAGGAAAGTAAAAACAACCATATTTAACTTTCCAGAATAAAGCGAGCGCAAAGCAGGATTCATTTTGCGATCAATTAAAACCTGCCTGTACGGACCGTTCCACTTCCAACTGCTTGCAAGCAAAGATTCGTAAGTTGGTTCAAGCCACTCTCCCGCAAACTTTTTAGTAAAGAAAGTCGCTATTTGCTTAGGATTTTTTAAGAAGAAATTAATATTTTTGCGTAAAAATTCAGTAGATTCCTTCTTTATAGTCTCTTTATTATAGGTTGCAACGTCAAAGCTAGTTGGGTATCCGTTATACCAGCCAGGATTATTTGGACCACCTTTTCTGGCAGGATCCGTTGCCATCGCAAGCCAAACTGTAGAAGGCAAACCATCTTTTGCACTGTGACCGAAAGAATTAGCTGCATCTGCAACCGTAACATTACTTAAAGCAAAGAACGCGATTGCAAGCAACACGCAAACAGCATGCTCCCACTTTTTAGAACGCAAAGCAGACACAATCCACACAACAATCATGCCAAGTAAGCAATAAACCATAGTAGACTTAAGTAATATTGCAAAGAATATGCAAATCAACGATTGCATTGCATCACGCCAACTGCCGCCACGAATATTTTTTGCGTGAAAAATAAGCGCTCCAAACACAAACGGCAAGCAAAGCGTATTGCCGTAAGCAAAAGTCGCGTAAAAAATCATAGGCAAAAACGCTGCATAAAAAAGCAAAGAAAGAATCGTCACATTTTTATTGCGGAATAATAAATTCACGTAGTACGCAATAAGAACGCCAGTAATAGCCGCACATAGTACGTTCAAAACTTCAAACGCCGTGTATGCGTTATGGCCAAAAACGATTACCAAAAATCGCATAAGAGAAAGAAGCGGGAATTGGAATGGGAAGCGCGTCAAGTAGCCGCCCGGGCACACAATCCAAGATAGTTCCGAAGTGTCAACTCCACAAACCACATGAGTTCTATTAGGATCTGCATAATATTGCGCTGCACTAAACAGGTATGCTGGATCCCACTCCGGCCACGCGTGAGTAACATGTACCCAAATTAAACCTGCCACAAAAACATAAGCAAAAACAGCGGCCGCAACATAGCGTATACGCAACTTATTAATAAGCTCACGTTTTCGTAAAAACGCAATAATAAAGAATATTGTTGCGCTTATAGCAATTACGAATGGAGCTTGGAACCATAAAAATTCAAGAGTGTAGTCGCCTGGTAAAAGATGAGCTGAAATAACTAGATTAAGCAATGATAATGCGCTGAAAAATACTGCAGCGCACCAAAGTGCGGCAGTACTAAAAAAGCGCCCAAGCATTACGCTTATATTCTGCAAACACTTAACCATACTTTCAAACCCCTTTAAAAGATTACTTTTACAAAGTGCCTTTACAAAGATTATTTATAAAAATCGTATTTACAAAATTATATTTATATTATATTTACAAAGATTGCTCAATATAGTAGCGAGGACGATGCTTCGATTCCAAATAAATCTTGCCAATATAACTTCCAAGAATACCCATAGAAATCATAAGGAATCCGCCAATAAACCATATTGAGCACATAAGCGAAGACCAACCAACAGCAGTGTGATTAGTAAACAGCGACGCAATTACGTAAATAAACATTGCAAAACCAATAACAATAGAAAGCAAGCCCATATACGTAACTAATTTCAGCGGCTTAACAGAAAACGACGTAATTCCCTCTAAAGCAAAGGAAATCATCTTTTTCAAAGGATATTTAGAAACGCCAGCTGTTCTTACTCCACGCTCGTAATAAACTTTTGCTGTTTTAAAACCGAGCATTGGCACAATTCCGCGCAAGAATAAGTTGACTTCGCTGTACTCAGAAAGAGCATCCAACGCAATCGAACTCATTAAACGATAATCCGCATGGTTTGGCACAACTTCTGCACCCATTGAGGCAAAAATCTTATAAAAAGCCAAAGCCGTATTTCGCTTAAACCAAGTGTCTTTTTTGCGCGAAGAGCGAACGCCGTAAACAATCTCGCAACCATCTTGCGCAAACTTTTTAAGCATTTCATCAACAGCGTTTACATCATCTTGCAAATCGGAATCCATAGAAATTGCCGCATCACAACCTTGCTCGCGCGCATACATAAGACCCGCATACAGCGCATTTTGGTGGCCGCGATTATGCGCAAGCTTTACACCGCCAAAAAGTGAAGGATTTTTGCGATTAAAAGAAGCAATTAAATTCCAAGTAGAATCTTTTGAACCATCGTCAACAAAAATTACGCGACTGTAGGAATGAATAAGTTTCTGATTCATAAGATTAGTCATCTTATTTTGAAGAACCGCAGCCGTTTTAGAAAGACCTTCTTCCTCGTTAAAGCAAGGTACAACAATGTACAAAATTGGCACATTTTCATGCGCGCTGTTTAACGAAGTATTCATAATCTAACAATCTCCAGAAACTGTATTTACAAGTAGACAGTATAGTCTAGTACAAGAATCTAAAGTCACGTAGAGAAATAAAAAACGACATTTCTGTTGATTTTGCGCCAATTTTATGGTGCTGTTGCTATGGTAGTAGCAGATAAACACGTAAAAAACATGTCTGGAGGACTCGTGGGACAGATTATCGTGCGTGTATTAGCTGGATTAGCTTCGATTGCTACCGCATTTACTATGAACGTTGTAGCACCTAAGCAGACCTCATTGCCTACTGGCGCTTTGAAAAATAATGTTGCAAATCCTATAGTGCAACCTCATGCTTCCGGCGTTGTGCGTCAAACATCACTTTCTGAAAATGAATATGGCGCTCATTGGGAAGATTCCGATGGTTCACCTGCTTTTATTGACGGAAACGGTGACGCATTCGTTAAAAACGCCAAAGGTGTTATTGACGTTTCGGAGCATCAGCATTTAATTGATTGGGATGCTGTAAAAGATTCCGGCATAGACGGCGCGATTATTCGCATTAGCTACGGTTGGGGTAATGGCTACGACAAGCAGGCTTTGCGTAATATTAGCGAGTGCAAGCGTCTTGGTATTCCATTTGGCATTTACATGTATTCTTACGCAGAAAAGCCGGAAGATGGTGCAGCTGAAGGCGCGGATATTGTCGATCTTTTGAAGGGTGCTGGAGTAGATCCTGAAGATTTGACTTACCCGGTTTACTACGACTTGGAAAGGTGGAGCTGGAGCGGTCATAAACCACCAACATCCCCATACGTTTACCAGGATATTGTTGCTTCATGGTGGAATCAGTTAGTTTCTGCAGGCTACCATAAGCTCGGCGTTTACTCTTATACGAATTATTTGAGAGGACCATTAAATTCTCAGTATATTCACGAGCGCACAAGCTGGGTTGCTAGCTACGGTTCTCGCGTAGGCTTCCCTATTTCTACAGCTTTGCGCGGATGGCAGTATACGTCAAGCGGCAGTGTGAACGGCATTGAGGGTCGCGTTGATTTGAACGCATTTGGAATGGCTGATGGCGGCGAAATCAATGGCGTTTCTGAGTTTGGTAACACGATTACTAATACCAGCGCGAATTCTTCGCAAGATGTTGGAGACGGCTGGAAAGTAAGCAAGAAAGCAAATCGCCGCGATCTTTGGACCAACGGAGATAAAAGCTTTATTCTGCAGTATGAATTGCGCGACTCCTACTACGGTCACGGCGGATACGCTCGCCTTGGCGCTCCTGTTGCAGACGAAGAAAACTTGGGCGGCGGCTGGTGGCGTCAACGCTGCAAGAACGGCGACGTTATTACGCAGGGCCGAGATAAGAAGTACGTAATTCAGTACGAATTGCGCGACTCCTACTACAAGCACGGAAGCTATTCGCGACTTGGATCGCCTATTTCCGATGAGGAAAACATGGGCGTAGGCTGGTGGCGTCAGCGCTGCAAAAACGGTGACGTTTGGACGCAAGGTAAAGACACTAAGTACGTGATTCAGTTTGAGTTACGCGACTCTTATAACGGACATCGCGGTGCTGCTTGGCTTGGCTCTCCTGTTGCTGAAGAGGAAAACATGGGCGGAGGCTGGTGGCGCCAACGCTGCAAGAACGGCGACGTTTGGACGCAAGGTAAATATAAGAAGTTTGTTCTTATGTTCAATCTTCGTAAAGATTACTACGCTCGCGGCGGCTTTGAAAAGCTAGGTGCTCCTGTTGAAGACGAGCATTATGACGGCAATGGTATTTGGCGTCAGGTTTGTCAAAAGGCTACATTGCAAGCTAAGTAATTAAGTTTACTAATCTAATAAAGTGACCGGTGTGCTAAACAGCATGCCGGCCATTTTTATATAGTTTGTTTTGCATATTAATTGCTTCGTCATTCATTCATGTGGATACTTGTGCGCTCCAAATGCGAGATAAGTTCCTCGCGTTTGGAGCGATTCACGAAACTAAACCCTCCAAATGCGGGGTAAGTTCCTCACGTTTGGAGCGATTCACGAAACTAAACCCTCCAAATGCGGGGTAAGTTCCTCACGTTTGGAGCGATTCACGAAGCTAAACCCTCCAAATGTGAGGTAAGTTCCTCGCGTTTGGAGCGATTCACGAAGCTAAACCCTCCA
>NZ_JBKQXU010000002.1:450-25574 GCF_048545135.1 Gardnerella bretellae | reverse complement strand
CGTTTGGAGCGATTCACGAAGCTAAACCCTCCAAATGCGGGGTAAGTTCCTCGCGTTTGGAGCAACGCGCAATACGTAAATCAGCGACCAATCGTAAATAAATCACTCCACTTAAGGAATAAATCAGGGTTTACGTTTTGTATATCAGCAGACGGCTCAGTATGATTACTGAATACTAATAAACCAACTATTACAATAGTTGCCGCTGCACAAAGCACAGCTGGAATATACAAATGCAAAGACGATTGCTCAGCAATTGCGCAATTTTCTTCACAAGTAACATCAAGATCTTTGCTATAAGGCTTAACCCTGTGAAGCATACTCATTATTGCAATCAAAATAAATATAATAATCGAATCGCAATAGTAACGGTACAAATTGCCACCTAAACAGTAGTTAAGATACAGCAGCAAGAAGGATGCTACTAATCCAACAACTGTCATAATATACTCAATTTTTTGCATAAACTTACGTCTTAATGTGAACAGCCACCAGAAAAGCGGAATCATCATAAGACCGAAAATCATATGCGTGTAGAAAGAATTACCGTAGCCTTGATTATTTGCCCAAGGTATAGAAATATATGGGAAATTCTCCGAAATATTAAAAGGTTTTAAGAAATAATTAAGGAAAATATCGCGGATCTTAGCAGGATCAAAAGATTTACTATTAAATCGCAAATCAAAATTCGTAAGTTGCTCTTCATTTCCAAAATTAAAGAAAGACTTAAAACGCAAGTAATTATAAGTTAATATTCCAGCTACGCCTACAATCGCAGGAACAAGGAAGCTTGAAGCTGCAGCAACGCGATTTAAAATACTTCGCTTTGCATCAAATAGTATCGCAATAAACAACGGCGCTATAAAAGCAACAACCGGAATACACGCGTTTGGCCTAGATCCGCATTGTAAAGCAAGACTTATGCCAGCGAGCGCAAAAAGCGCGTACCCCGCGCGCGAATGAGTTGTGTAAAGTCGCACAGCTTTAAGAGAAGCGTATACGAATAAGATTCCAAACAGTATTGCACTAAGAAGCGGCATATAGTAAAGGGATGCTGAAGATTGCAAGTAGAAGATTAAGCATCCGAATGGGAAAGCTGCTGCAGCAAGCAAAAACAGGCAGTAATTGGCGCGTATTGCAAAGAATTCAACAACTTCTCTAAGAAGCGCGAACATAGACGGAATAATCGCAACCGCAAATACTGTAACAACTAATATTGCTGAAGGAACTGCGTGCGGGAAGAGCAGATTAAAAGGCAAGTAAGTGAGCAGGAACGGCACTATGCCAAAGTAGCAGTAGTAGTGATTATTGTGGAGCACAACATCCCAAGGTATGGATGCTCCTTTAGAGCCCAAGTCCATGCGCTCGCCCCAGCTAAACGGGTTTGCGGATTCTACTAATTCTTTAGGCGGCTGCTGCAACAAAGCTAAAGAGTTTGATTTCCAAGCTTTAAGCTGTTCGGTGTACGGATTGCCGTTGACGCGATCGTATAAATCGGAAGGGAATGGCACGCGAATTCCGTGACCGCGATACACAATAAAGCACAAATAAAGCGAGAATCCCATAAGAATTGCGCATACTGCCCAAAAAACTATATTTTGCGTAAGATTGTGGCGGTCGTAATTAAGCAAGTACCACTTTTTCTTATATACCAAGAACATAAGCGAGCTTACACCGAAAAGTATTGCCCACATTCCAAAGTTTACGTGCAACACAAAAGGCGGATTTACTGTTACAGCTTTGAGTGTAAAAGGAGCTCCGGTTTGATTAAAATGAAGCTTAGCTTTGTACGCAGTTCCGTGACTTTCAAAACGAAGAACTCTAGTATTGTGCTTTCCGGTAGACATTTGGAAAGAATCCGCTAAAGTGTAGGCGTTTGGCGCAATGCCAAAGTCTTCAATTTCCAACGTGCCGGTGACGAAAGTTGAAGGCTTTTCTTGCTGCAACTCGATTTTCAAAGCTTTAGTATTTTCGTTAATTCCGCTTAATATTACGTCTGCTCCCGAATTTGGGATAGAAATGGAATTGCCGATAATTTGCGCTTGTTCTCTATTATTTTTTTCACCGGTTTGCTCGTTGTAACTGCTGGAATCCGGTATGATTGCTTTGCTTAAGACAAGAGGTTTTTGCGCGTAATTACGTGAGTTGTACGCAAGATACAGGTTGCTGAAGAATGCGATTGCAATAAGACCAGTTATTACAAATATTGTTACGAAAGGTAATATTTTTCGTATTGCGTTATTTTTTTCTAAAAATTTTTCTAAAAATTTTTGCAATTCCGTATTCCTAATCAACTATAAATTCTTTATGCCCTTTGATATGCAAGTATATTGCAAACTCATGATGGATGAAGGGAAATATTAGAAACGCAATAAAAAATACAGAACAAAACAATATATAGGAAAAGATATAGAGCAAAAACGAATTTCAAAAAGTGGAGCGGACGACGGGAATCGAACCCGCGTAATCAGTTTGGAAGACTGAGACTCTACCATTGAGCTACGTCCGCAAAATAGCAACTTGTTTAAGTATACAGAAGCTTACGACATAGAGCAAGTTTGCGTTCGCGCGGCGATATGATTAAGTAAAAAGGGATATGTATCCAGAAAAGAGAGTACATATCAGTTTGTGAGCGCAGATTAGTAAGGAGAGCGCATGATTGCAGGATTAGGTCACGATGTGGTGAATGTTGCGCAATTTGCTGAGCAGATGCGCGAAGGCAATGGTTGGCGCGCGCTGTTTTCTGTGCGCGAACTTCGGCAGTGCAGTTTGCGTTCCGATACGAAGCACGACGACGAAGCTTTGCATATTGCGGCGCGTTGGGCTGGAAAGGAAGCCGTGATTAAGGCGTGGTGCGAGGCGCTAATGAACTGCAATACCGGCTACCCCACCGAATACCCCTATACTCTAGATAACATGCCATGGTCTGGCATTGAGATTCTTGACGATTCGCATGGCTGCCCACGCGTGGAACTTGCGCAAGAAGTGCAGAATAAGCTTTACGAATCAGTTTCGCAAAAACTTTCTACAGAACTTTCTCCAGAACTTTCTCCAGAACTTTCGGATTCGACTAATCTTACTAATCTTATAAAAACGTCGAAGATCACGGAAGAGCCGCAGCTTACGAATCTTCCAAATTCACATAGAGATATTCGTAACACAATTCGTTGGCATATCTCGCTAACTCATGACGGATCAGTGCAGAACAATACAGCAGTCGCCTCCGCTGTTGCCATACTAGAAATCCTGTAAACACAAACGCCGGAGAAATTACATGATGCTTGTTGCGGTTTTGTGGGACACTCGTGCAGTTGGCGCGCTGCGTTAGGGTCTCATTCTGCTTGTTTTCGGACACTCGTGCAGTCAGCGCTCGCACGGATTACGCTCGCGCGCGAAAATTGCGCAAGTAGTTGTAGTATAGAAAGCAGATTTCTCTGTAAATGAGATTGCTGCGCATATGAGAGAAGGTTGCGATGTTTTGCATAAATTGCGGAAATAAGATTGACGCTGACGATAAGTTCTGCAATTTTTGTGGAGCACCTGTTGAAAATGAAATGCAACCGCAGCAACCACAAACACAACCTCAACCACAACCGCAAGTCCAGCCAACTCAACCAACTCAGCCAACTCAACCAACTCAACCAACTCAATCGAAACAACCAAGCCCAAATAAAGCGAATCTTCTTAACAATCGCAAACGTCTTGCAATTATGATTACTAGCATCGTGCTAACCATAGTGCTTGCGATTACTGGAACAGTTTGGTATTTCACAAGAAATACTCATGTAGCTTTTACAGTCTTTAACTCAAAATCGGAAGTAATTCCTAAAGCAAAAGCTGGAGACGATACGGATGGAGTCGTAAAATCCTTGGAAAATAAGGGTTTCCGCACGAAAATTATAGACGAATTTGGCGCCGAAAAGCAGGGCAACTTCCTTCGATACGCAAACGTTAAGCCGGGTTCTAAAGTGTCAACTAAAACAGTTGTGAAAATTCTAAGATCTAAAGGCCCGGGCGTTCCTGCGAAAGGCGTTGTTGGCGCAAGTTTAGACAATGCCAAGAAAATTGTGAAGTCAATGGGCGTTCCAGTAAAACTGCATCACGTTCCTTCTACCGATGCTGCCGACGGTAAGATTGTTGCGTCTAGCCCAATGCCTGGAAACGCTGTTGGTAAAGACGGTGTAATAAATATTGCGGTTGGCGAAAAGTGCGATGGCGTTCCGGTTGACGTGTTTGGCTTAGATAAAGACAAAGCCAAGGACATGCTATCTTCTAAGCCTTTCAGCGTGGATCTTCGCCCGAAGTTCTCGTCTGCAAAGTATTTCGGCAAAATCGTTGGCGCCTACCCAGCTTTGGGCACTAAAGGCAGTCCTAACGCCGTAACGCTTTACTATGGAGTTGACGCATCCAAAACAAAAGATATGGTGACTAAGCCAATGGATTACGGCGATCAAACGGCTTATCTTGTGCAACGTGCTGGTTCTTTTGTTGGCAAGTGGTGCACGAAGAGTGGTGATTGCATCAATCTTATTCCGCGTCTTTTTAAGGATGAGAAAAAGTGGGAAAGAGACGAAAAAAGTATTGAGGAACTTATACCGGCAGATATTGCAGATAAAAACGGCAGAATACCTGATAAAGATAGCGCAGGTTATTTAAATGATAAGGGTGGTCTTTATTTGAGTTCATTAGGTCAAGATCCTACGGATTACGCTGTATTTGATAAGAATCTTCCAAATAGTTCAATGATGAGAAATCATCTTATTTCTGGTGATACTGGTGCTGTTGAACTGTATGCTGGAGGTTTTATCGCGCAATGCGGCAATCACGATGCTCCTATTTATGGCGGTGGATTTACATGTCTGAATGGAAAATACGTCCAATTTCCAGATAATGATCCAGAAGAATATGAAAGAATTCATGACGATCCAGGCTACGGCATTGGTTACTACTACACAATGCAGGATTTTATGGTTGTTGTACCTGTTGGTGCGAAGTTCGACAAGCTTGTAAATAGTGGATATTTCGTTGGAAAAGTTGAAAATAAGCCGGATTTGACACGACCATTTATTTTGCGCAGGAATCCTAAGCTTTACAAAGAAACACGCAAGGATTTGCCTGCCGGCGGAGGCGATTGGATTAATCCCTTTGTACCTACAGAGCGTAGTCGCGCAGTTCCGTTCGCACCCGCCCCGGATGATTCGAACGCGTACTATCTTGTGGAAGAACCTTTCGACTGGTCTTCGATTCCTGGCGAATCGCTGTAAAATGCGCTAAATACGTAGCGCACCAACTGCACAAGTGTCCGAAAACAACAAACGCCGGAGAAAATTCCCCGGCGTTTGCAGTCAAAACCAGCTAAACCAGCAGCTCAGCAGTAGTAGCCGTCGGCGTTAAGGCGAGCTTCAGGATTAAGCAGCATCGCCTTTTCTGCCTCGTGACCGTCGTAGCGAGTGCCGTCCGGAAGGCGCGTGCCATCCTTAAGCAAGTGGCGATTTTCCACTGGCTCAAACAGCGGCGCGTGGCCCATCATGCCTTCCTCAAGCCTTCTCTGACCGGCCGCCAAGCGAGCATTCGCACGTTTGCGCCACTCCTCCAACGCCTCAGCACCAGCGCTAGCAGCCACAGCCGCCTCAAAAGCACCCGGGTGAACCAATGCTACGAATCCGCTCACGTGGCCGAAGCCGAGCGAAGTTGCGAGCGCTGCCTTAACTGTTCCAGCACCAATGCGCATCGGCTCACGCAACCAAACCATGTGGTCGTCGCGCGCCAACTTAGGATCCACGCAATCAAGCGACGCATTTGCCGGAATTACGCCAGTTCTAAACAGTTGCGTCAAACCGTTAATTTGGAAGATGCACGCACCGCCCTTTGCGTGGCCGGTAAGTGTCTTTTGGCTGATTACGAACAGTGGATTTCCGTCCGTGCGTCCGATTGCGTGCGCAAGAGTATTGTGCAGCTCGGATTCGTTCGGATCGTTGGCATTCGTAGAAGTATCGTGCTTAGAAACCACAGCAATATCGTCCGGAGTAACGCCAAGAGCCGCCAAATCGCGCACGAGCTTAGACTTAGCTCCACCCATGCCTGCAGCCAAAGCACCCAAGCCCGGAGCAGGAATAGAAGTGTGAATGCCGTCAGCGTAGGAGTGGATGAAACCAACCACACCAGCAACAGGCAAGCCAAGCTTCAAAGCAATATCGCCGCGCGTAACCAAAATCGTACCGCCGCCTTGAGCCTCAAGGAAGCCGCCGCGTCTGCGATCGTTCGCACGCGAGAAGAATCGTGGGCTTATGCCCTTCGCATACATTTCTTCGCTATTTGCAGTTGCGTTCATATTGCCGAAGCCGACCACAGATTCCACGCCAATATCATCGATTGCGCCGGTTACTACGAAGTCAGCTTTGCCGAGAGCAATCTTATCGACGCCTTCTTCGAGCGAAACCGCTGCAGTTGCGCAAGCCGACACCGGCTGAACCATGTTTCCGTAGCCGCCGATATATGTTTGCATTACGTGAGCTGCCACAACGTTTGGTAGCGCTTCTTGCAGCACGTCGGTAGGAATTTCGTGGTTCAGGAAGCGATCCAAGTACAGTTTTCGCATTGAGCTCATGCCACCGAAACCGGTACCTTGCGTTGAGGCAACAAGCGAAGGATGCACGGCTTGCAAAATTTCCGAAGGCGTGAAACCGGCGGAAATGTAAGCGTCCACGGTTGTGACGATATTCCACAGCGCAATCGTGTCAACGCTTCCAACCATTGAAGCTGGAATTCCCCACTTGAGCGGATCGAAGCCCTTAGGGAATTGTCCGCCGACGGTTCTGGTCATCGCAGCCCTGCGTGGCACGCGAATCATAGAACCTGCCTTGCGCGTAACTGTCCATTCGCCAGATTCTGCATCGCGAGCAATTGCAGTGTGTGCTTCGTCGAGCGCCACGTATTCGCGCGCAATTGTTTCTGTTGGCACGCTGAAAGTTACGTCGTGATCGAGGAAGATTTCTGCTTCTTCTTCGTTCGCGCCTTCCTTGTAGTCGCCGCCCATGCCGGTTTCGAATGGTCGAATACCGGAGCGTGCCACTACTTCGTCAGCATACTTTTCTGCAATGTCTTCTTCTGGCACAAGCGTGCCGTCAGCATCGTACCAGCCCGGCTTTGGCGAGTCTTGCCAAGTGAGCAAGCCCATATTCCAAGCCAATTCCAGTACTGCTCCTGCAGAAAGTTTTACGGAACCGTCTTCCTTAATTCCAAGCTCTGCTTCGAAACGAGTACGTCCAGAACCCCATGGTCCAAGCTCACCGACGGATACGATTACGATTTCGTCTTCTGGACGAGCTGTTACGTTCTTCCAATCAGACAAGTTGACTCGCGGCTGAGTTGGCACGTAAGGAGTTGGGAGCGCTTTGTTGGTTGATTTAGCAGAAGATTCGGCAGATTCTTCCGCAGCTTCCGCCGCATTTTCAACAGCTTCTTCCGCAGCTTCAGCACGCTTTTGATCTTCCAACGCTTCTGCTCGAAGCGCGTTCAAATCAAGAGGCTCCTTGCCTAATCCGCCCGTAAAGTCTACGTCCAAAGGCGCAATTGCAGCCTGTTCGCGCGCCTCGCGAGTGCACAAATCAAGCAAACGATCTGCCATTTCTTGCGTAGAGTAGGTAGTTAAGCCATGACGTTCAACTACGGCAACAAGCGGATCATTACCGCCCATTAAGCCAGTTCCACGCACCCAGCCAATCTTTGGATGCGCAAACGTCACGCGATCCGACCACACGCTTTCCGCATGCGCACGATTCGCAATCGCATCAAACGCACTCTTGACTTCGCCGTAAGCGCCGTCGCCGCCAAACATACCGCGGTTTGGAGAGCCAGGTAACACAACGTGCATACGATGTTGCACATCCGTATCTGCTCCAATCTGCGCAAATCCAGCAATTGCGCGCTCCACACCCCAAAGCATTAAGCGAGATTGCGATTCAAAAAGCGAACCGGAATCAACCAAAGTTCCGTGAACTGGAGGCGCTGCGAACGGGAAGAACATGCTCGGCTCGTAAGCAGGCTTCAAAATTGTGGTAGTTGCGCCGCTTACTTTCTTCGAAACCGTGCCAACCCACTTTACAAGCGCATCAACATCGCGGTAGCTAGACAAGTTTGCTGGAACAAGCCACAACTTTGCGCCCATTTGAGCGTTTTCGCGATACGCTTTCTTTGCCCAAGACTTAACGCTCGGCTTGAAGCTGTGCGAAGTTGCAATAACGGTTGCACCGCCCTTAAGCAAGCCTGTTACTACGCGAGCTGCGATTGAGTTTGGAGCAACTCCAGTAACAACCGCAACTTCTCCTGCAAAACGAGTTGCTTGAGCAGTATCAGCGTTGCTTTGCGCAAGTTTAGTGCGAGAGTCACGAGCAATACCATCAAATATTGTTGCAAGATTGTTGAGTTCGCGCGATTTTGCGAGACCAGCGAACCATTCAGCTTCCGAAGCTACTGCATCGCCTGCACTTAAGAAACTACCGAATCGACTTGCAATTGCAGAAACTTCATCTGCTTGCACATCAACATTCTTTACAGCATGCTCGTAGTACAAGCGCGCAACATCTTCGCGAGCCGAAGCCCAGCGGTCGTCGAAAAGAATTGCCTTTCGCTCATCAAATCGAGGCTCCACCTGCTTTGGCCAATCCGCACCTAATTCTGCTTCAACAGCAGCAACAACAGCCGCGTTTTCGTCGGCTTCACTTTCTGCTTGAGGCGCTTCAATTCCAAGCTTTGAAAGCACAAACTTAGCTGTTGCAGCAAGCACGCCATCAGCGCCAACAACTTGCTGAGCGAAAGCGTCAAGAGCTGCAGAATCAACAACAGCACCGCCTGCACCACCAGCAGCACCAGGCTGAGAAACGCTAACGCCGTGAGCTTGTGCAACTTGTTGAATTGCTGCGTCGATTAAAGCGTCGGCTGCAGCAGTATTCTTTGCAGGATCCGTAGAAAGTTGCGCAAGATTTTCGCCGCGCACGCTTGCACCTTCGCGAGTTTGCAAAACCAAAGCTGCAAGCACGTGCGCACGCCAGCCTTCACCAAGCTGCCAGACTTCCGAAATACGCTTGTCGATTTGAGCAGGTTTCACGCCAGCAGCGCCGAAAAGCGCACGCAAACGTTCGCGAACAATGTCGGAAAGCACGGCACCAAAAGCCTTGTAGCGCGGAGCAACCGAGTCTACAAGCTTTCGCAATGCGCTCATTGGAGCCTCTGCAGCACCGTCCACGCTTGCCACGCCAAGCTCGGAACTAATATCCATAAGAAGCTGGTTTCTGCGGGAAGATACGCCGTTTGTAAGCGTATCAGTTGTATCAGTGTCGCCGATTTGGTCAAGACGGATTTTTGCACTATACGCAATAAGCATTGAGATTGCGTCGGATGCTTTGAATGGCAAGTCTGCTACAGGTCCGCTTGCTGCTGCAGGAGCTGCAGGAGCAGAAGCCGCAGGAGCAGGAGCAGAAGGTGCAGAAGTTGCAGCGGAAGTTGCAGCAGGTGCAGCTTCAGTCGCGCTATCCTCCTCATCAAACACTTCCGGCACAAGCGAATCCGTGTCCGTCATATAAACGCGACCTTCATCTCGGCCAACGTTATAAACAGTTACCTTTTCGCCACTAAATTCCGGCAAAGCAAGAGTTTTAGCACCAAGATTTGCCAAAGTTGGCGCGTTTCCTAAACCAACTTCTACGTACTCTTCAACGCCAAGACCGCCGCGAGCGCGATCGGCAAACATAAGAGACTGCGTTTCAATCCAACGAACTGGAGATGCGAACTGCCACGAAAGCAGCTCCGTAAGAAGCAATCTACCAAGCTTCTGCTCATCAGCAGCGTAAGACTTCCAGGTTGCTTCGTCTTCCAAAGCTGCTTCAATACGCTCGGATGGCACAACATCCAAAATCTTTTGCGCAAATTCGCGAGTAAGCTCAAACGGGCATGCCACGAGGTTTGGAATGTAGCGATCCACAAGCACAGAGTAGTCAATATACTTTGGCAGAAGCGAATCGAGCTTATCGCGGAATTCCGGCACACCCTTTCGAAGAATGCGAGAATGGAACGGCACGTCAATTCCAGGCACTAGCATGAACGGCGGCTTTCCACCGTATTCTTTCGCACGCTTAGAAGCGTCTGCTTGCAAAGCCTTCAAGCCCTTAATCGTTCCAGCAATTGCGTACTGCTGGCCGGCCAAATTGTAGTTTACAATCTGCAAGAATTCGCCGGTAGCCTTGGAAATTCCTTCAACGTAAGCGTTCACACCTTCGTCGCCAACTCCGAACTGGTTTGGTCGAAGCGCGCCCATGCGGTAGTTCGAGCGGCCTTTTTCGTCGCGCTCAATCAAATGATGCATAGTAGACCCGCGGTGGAACACCAATTCCAGCACAGTTTCGAGAGGAATAATCTGCGCGAAGGAGCTTAAAGCGTTGTATTCGCCAAGCGAGTGGCCGGCAAAGTAAGCTGGCCAAATATCGCATCCGGCTTCACGCAAACGCGCGGTTTGTGCAAACGCTACTGTTGCGAGCGCAACTTGCGTAAATTGCGTCAAATTCAGCAGTCCTTCAGGGTGACGATATGTTACTCCGTGAGCTGTAAGTTCCTTCGGATTATCGCGCACGACTGCGAGGATTGAGAATCCAAGCTTTTCGCGAGTAAGCTTATCTGCCCTTTCCCAAGTATCGCGCACTGCAGGAGATTTTGCTCGCTCATCAAGCGACATTCCTTGCTTTTGTATACCCTGACCTGGGTATACGAATGCTGCGCGTGGAGCGCGAGTAAGTGCGCTTGCTTTAGACACGATTTGCCCGTCAACTCGGCACGTAACTTCCAAAGCGAGTCCGCCGCGGCGAACTTTACCAACGCGCTCAACTGTGATTTCTACTTCGTCGTCCAGCTGAACCATGCCGTACATGTTGTAGGACCAGCCGATTAGCTCGTAGCGAGCGCCCTTTTCGTCCAAAGCTTGAGCCACGTGCTGAGCTGTTGCAGAAAGCCACATACCATGCACGAGTGGCGCGGAAAGCCCGGAAATTGCGGCACCTCGCTTAGAAGTGTGAATTGGGTTGAAATCTCCAGAAGTGCGCGCGAAAGCGGTCATATCGTGAGGCGCGCGAACTACTACTCTGCGCAAAGCTCTGCGAGGAGTGTCTTCAATTTCGTAGCCATGCAAGCCTTCTGCGTCGCCATATTCAGCAGCAGGCGCCGGAAGAGCGTTGCTAAAGCTGCGGCCACGAATAGCAAAACGCTCAGTTTCGTGCGCAAGTCGAGTTCCGTCAGCAGCAGTGTGCACAACGTGAATTGTTACAACGCGTCCGGAAGCAGACTCTGCGTAAGGTTCTGCCCAGCCTAGCAAATTAATTCGCTTATCAACATACTTGCGGAAATCTTCAGCATCAACATCAAGCTCAACCAGGTGATCCAAGTGAACCGCATTAAGCAAGCCTTCAATAATCGGGTAGCCATCAACCATTACGGACCCCAAAGCCGAGTAAATTGTTGGCCAAGCAGGACCGACTAACGCGTCTGGCACAATGCGAGAAGCGAGAAGTCCGTCTGGCAATCGGCCGGCAGTAGCAGACTCGTGATCAATTCCAAGATTACGAGAGAAAGTATAAGAAGAGTGAACCAAGCCGAATGGGAAATCTCTATACCCTTCTTCCAGCAAATCTTCCGGCAATTTCGCCAAACTGCCATCTTCTTTTAATGTTTCAACCTTTGGCATTGCGTCAAGCACATCGCCCGTAATCGCAGTATTTCCAATACCAGCGGTTGCTGCAAGCATTTCGTACACGTGCTTTGGAAGACGCTCTCGGTCAACTACCGGAATACTTCCAGCTTTACTTGCGTCAACTGTAAGCGGAATTACAATATCTCTAACTGCGTGCTTGCGTTTTGGCGAGTTTGCAGCGTTTTTAGCAGCATTTTTAGCAGCATTCTGTGCTTCCTGATTTTCTTGATTATCCCAGAAAGTATCTAACTTAATATCTAAATCGAGAGAAATTACGTCGTTATTTGTAGAAGTTACAGTAATTACGTAATTTTCGTCACCCATAGCGCTTGCATAAGCCGGATTTGCAGTTACGTGACCAACCCAAGAAATATTCGGGCATGCGCGCACGTAAGCTTCCACGTTTGCAGCTGCTGCAATTTGGCTGAATGCAGACTGATTTGCATTATTTTTCGCGCTATTATCCGCGCTTCCAGCACTTCCAGCAATTTCCGCGCTTTCCGCACGATTTAGCATAGCCTTCTCAAAGCGACCAAGAATATCCGCAATAGGCTCATCCATAGTCGTAATTCCAGCAACGGAAATAGGACCCGGAATTACGCGCACAGCGTCAGCCGAGTATCTAGAATCTTCCGACTGCCAAAGCTGATCTTGACCCCACCAGCGAAGCAAATCGTTGTCAATAACTGGCACGAAAGGCATTGGCTTCGGATATTCGCGCACCAAAGTTGGGAACCATGCGGCATCCATTGGCACAACGTTCATCTCTAGAGCTTGAGGCAACGCTTGCAAAAGTGCGTCTAAAGCAGCTTGCGGCTTTTCGCTAACTTGCGCACGAGTTGGTAAAATCGACGTAAATTCGCCGGAATCTTGGCTCACTAATCGTGCTTCAATACGCTGCAATAAGTGAAGATAACGATCTGCGTAAGTAGGATCCACCCACGGGTATGCCAAATCGAGGAAACGCTGCGCAAATTGAGCGTAAGTCATGCTTTCCACGTCACCAAAATATGGTTTTGCAGTAGAGTTGAGTGCCGCAATTACTTCGTCGCGTCGAGTTTCAAGCTCTTCAGGATGCTTCATCATATGAACGAGCAACCTACCGCAGCGAGCAGAAGCGTTTTCTAACTCGTAAATATCTGCGTGCAAATGGCTTAAACCACTCGTCACACCGCCAATCACTTTTCCAGAAGGAACCCAACGCTCACCCATTGGTGCGAACGGATCCTCATCAAAACCTTCAATGCTAGAAGCTTTTGGCATCACAATTCCAGGCGTTTCAACGAGCATACGCTTTACTTCAGGGCTTGTGTGCGCCTCTTTTGCTGTCATTGCAGCTGTACCAATCATCACAGCATCAACAGGCATATTCGGCAAACCGTATTCATTTGCCCACTCGCCAGAAATGTAGTCTGCAGCACGCTCAGGAGTGCCAATACCACCGCCTGCAACAAGCACCAAATTTTCGCATTCGCGCACTTGTGCGTAAGTTGTCATAAGCAAATCGTCAAGAGATTCCCACGAATGGTGGCCGCCTGCAGCACCGCCTTCAACCTGCACAATAATCGTGGCTGGAGCAACAGCTTTAGCAATTCGCACAACTTGACGAATTTGGTCAACTGTTCCCGGCTTAAACGTTACGTAAGGGAATCCGTCTTTTTGCAAAGACGCTACTAATTCCTTGGCTTCGTCAAGCTCTGGAATGCCAGCAGAAATAACTACACCGTCAATTGGAGCACCAGATTGCCTCTTTTTTGCTACGATTCGTTTCGAACCAAACTGCAAATTCCACAGGTAGCGATCCATAAACATGGCGTTAAATTCAACAGTTGCGCCTTCACGAAGCTGATTTTCAAGCGACTTCATATGGCGATCGAAAACTTCCGCAGTTACCTGACCGCCACCAGCAAGCTCAGCCCAGTATCCTGCATTCGCTGCAGCCGCAACGATTTCCGGCTCTACTGTCGTTGGTGTCATTCCTGCAAGAAGCACAGGAGCTTTGCCGGTAAGCTTGCTAAATTTAGTAAGAACTTTGCGTCCGGAAGGAGTGTTGATTACTCGAGGCGCAAAATCAGCCCAGCAGCCGGTGCGTTGAAGCTCAGAAGCAGAGTCAGCTGTTGAAAGCTCGGCGCGAGAACGCATTGTAGCAGCTTCCACGACTCCAGCGCCAGTTCCTTGCACAAGCACTCCAGTAAGCTTTCCAAGCACTTCGCTAGGACCCATATCTAAAATCCAAAGCGAACGCGCATCGTTCTGCTCCAAAACTTCGCCAATTTGCGCAGCCCAATCAACAGGAGTTACAAGCACAGCATCAGCCAATTCGCGCGCAACTGTAGTGTTCAAACCAGCCTCACTAGCCCACTCTACTACCTGCTCAACAGCGGATTGAAGCATTGGCGAATGGAATGGCACAGTAACATCCAAATATTCGGCAACTGGCGCAAATACAGCTCCACCGCGAACTTTCATTTCGCGCAATTTTTGCGAACGCTTTGTTTCTTTTTGCGCTTCGTTTGCAACAGCTTCCATATCTTCCGGATAGCCTGCAATAACCACGTGATTGTAAGCATTTTTAACAGCAATTGACACTTCTCCGCGCGTGCGCTCTACGCGGGAAATCAAGGCTTCTGCCTGCTTTTTGGTAACTCCTTTAAGAGACAGCATTGGAGTGTGCTCACCGTCACCAGTAATTTCGAGCATGCGAGATTCGCGATCCCCTGCAGCTCCGATTAAGTATGCGATTGCAAGAAGTTCTTCGATTTGAGCGCGAGCCTTCTGCCAAGATTTTGCTTTCAGTCGCGCTTTTACAATTTCTGCTGCGATTACGCCTTGAGAATGACCCAAAACTGCGCACGGCTTGTTTACTTCAAAGTTGTATCCAAGATTTGTTAAGTCGCGCACTGCACCGAACTGTGCAAGCGTAATTCCAGGCACACTAAGAAGCGCGTTTGCAGCATTAATATGCTTATTTTCTAGCGCGTCAAACACGTTTATGTCGCCGCCGGCGTTGGCCAAAAGCTCGGCGTAAATTGGCGCGAGCAAAGCTTTTGCGCCTGCTTCATACTCGTGAAGTTCTGCGTTTAATTCTTCATCTGAACTAAGCTCACGCAAAGCTTCAACCCACGGAGTTGACTGCCCTGCAAACACGAGTGCGTGTGGATCATTAGCGAGTTGGTCGAAAAAGTAGGTTGTCATAGTAGTTCCTTCTCGTCGATTTGAATAAGTTTTATAAATTTTTATAAGTTTTATAAGTTTTGCGATTTCTGTAATTTATGCAGATTTCTGTAGATTTCTGTAGATTTCTACATTGGCTGATTTCCGTGATGCTTGCCAGTTCTGGAAACGCGCTTTTTACTTCGCAAAAGCTTCAATGAGCCTGCAATCATATCGCGAGTCTGCTCCGGATCAATCATCGCATCAATCTGACCAGTTTCCAGCGAAAGATTTGCGTTCACGGTAGTCGCTTCATATTCGTCAACCAGCTGCTTTCTAAGAGCCGCAACGTCTTGTCCACGTTCTTTAGCTTTTTGCAAATCTTTACGATGAATAATATTCACAGCACCTTGCGCACCCAAAACTGCAATCTGACTGGTTGGCCACGCGTAATTTACGTCCGCACCCATCGACTTGGAACCCATAACGATGTAAGCTCCGCCGAAAGCTTTGCGCAAAATCACAGTAACAAGCGGAACTTGCGCATTCGCGTACGCATAAATCACTTTTGCACCTCGGCGAATAATTCCTGCGTGCTCTTGATCTGAACCAGGCTTGTAACCTGGAGTATCAACCAAAGTCACAACAGGCAAATTAAACGCATCACACAATCGCACGAACCGCGCGACTTTTTCGGAAGAATTTACGTCCAAAATACCAGCGTTCACTTTCGGCTGATTTGCCACGATTCCAACAGGATGCCCCTCAATGCAAGCGAAACCAACCACTGCAGACGCAGCATACAATTCCTGAACTTGCACAAACTCGCCGTAATCAACTATTCTGCGAATCACGTCGAGCACATCGTAAGGCTGACGGTCGTTATCCGGAACAATACTTGCCAACTCGCGAGCAGTTTCGCGATCCGCGCGCGTTGCAGCATAAGCAAAAGTTGGAGGCTCTACTTCGCAGCTAGATGGCAAGTAAGCGAGAATTGTGCGAGCGTAGTCAATTGCGTCCGCTTCATCCTCACCCAAATAGTGAGCGACACCGGAAGTTGCGTTATGCACAAGACCGCCGCCCAAATCGTCCATGCTAATAGCCTCGCCGGTTGCAGCTTTAACAACATCCGGACCGGTAACGAACATGTTCGAATGTTCGCGCGTCATAATAATAAAATCAGTCAACGCAGGGCAATACACAGCGCCGCCAGCGCAAGGGCCTAGAATAATTGAGATTTGCGGAATCAAGCCGCTTGCTTCGCAAGTTTTTTTGAAGATGCGACCGTATTGCATAAGCGCGCTAACGCCTTCTTGAATGCGAGCGCCGCCAGAATCAATTACTGCCACAACTGGCACGCGAAGCTCAACAGCCATGTCCAAAAGATGGCAGATTTTCTCGCCTTCAGCTTTGCCTAAAGTTCCGCCGCGCACAGAAAAGTCTTGAGCGTAAACTGCAACTTTTCTGCCATAAACTTCGCCAAAGCCGGTGATTACAGCGCATCCTGCAACGTCGTTATTTATGTCACCGCCGTTAAAACGTCCGATTTCCACGAAGGAGCCGGTGTCAAAAAGCAAGTCGAGACGCTCGCGAGCAGTGCTTTTACCTTTTGCGTGCTGACGCTCTAAAGCTTTTTGTTCTGCGTCACGAGCAAGTTGTGCTGCGTGCTGAACAGCTGCTTTTCCGCGACGAGGCTGCAAGTTTGTTGCGTCAGCAGAGCTATTAACAGAAGAGCTATTAACTGTTTTCTCTGAAGTTCCAGAGATTTCAGACTTTTCTTTTGCTAAAGTGCTCATTTCTGCTCTCCTTCCGGCTTTTCAGAAGACTTTTCAGAAGATCCGGAAGATTTTTCTGCGCTCTTATCCGCGCTTTTATCCCCAGCAAGATCAATAGTCACAAGCTTTGCGCCCGATTCCACGCCGTCACCAGGCCCCACAAAAATTCCGGTAACAGTACCAGCTGCAGGAGCGTAAACGTAATTTTCCATTTTCATAGACTCAAGTACCACAAGCAAATCACCCTTGGCAACCTGCTGGCCTTCAGCCACATTCACGCGCGTAATAACAGCTTGCATAGGCGCTGCGATTACGCCTGGAATCTGCTTTTGTTCCTCAGATTTGTGAGTACTTCCGCGAAGAGAACGTCCGCGAAGAGGCTGCGAAGCTCTAGAAACGCTACGAACACGAGCAGAGCCAGTCAAATTGTCAACAATATCTTGCGGAATTGTAAGCTTTACGCGCTTATTATCAACCTCAATAATGAAGGATTCCATTGCAGGCTGCTTATTTTCGGATTCATCCGCAGACTTTCCAGAAACAAGCGAAGCCGGCTGACCACCCAAGGAAGCTGCAGGAACGCGGTTCAAATATTTGCGTTCCATCCACTTAGTAGACACGTCAAAACTGTGATTTTCCGCAGTAAACTCAGGGTCGTTAAAAATCTGCTCAAAAAGTTTTGCTGGAGTTGGCACGCCCTCAATACAAAGTTCCTTCAAAGCGCGACGCACGCGAGCAACAGCAGTTTCGCGACTTTGCGCAGTAATAATAAGCTTACCCATCATGGAATCGAATTTTGGCGAAATATTATCGCCAACTTCAACACCAAAATCGACGCGAATACCAGGTCCGGAAGGCCACTTAATCTTCGTCAAAGTTCCGGAACTTGGAGTCAAATTCGTAGCAGGATCTTCCGAAGTAATGCGCAACTCAAAGCTGTGTCCGCGAGGTTCTGGATCCTTAATCAACTCGCCGCCGTCAGCAATATTGAGCTGCTCGCGCACCAAATCAAGCCCGCTAACTTCCTCACTAACCGTGTGCTCAACTTGCAATCGCGGATTAACTTCAAGGAAATAGACTTTATGCTGAGAAGTCACCATATATTCGCACGTGCCAAGACCAACGTAGTCAACAGCTTCAAATAGGTTACGAGAATATCGGTAAAGCTGATCTTTTTCATCGTCAGTCAAGAACGGTGCCGGAGCTTCCTCAACCAGCTTTTGGTTTCGGCGCTGCACCGAGCAATCGCGCGTGGAATATACGGTGAAATTTCCGTGAGCGTCGCGGCCGCACTGCGTTTCTACATGGCGAGCTTTGTCAATAAAACGCTCAATAAAATATTCGTCTAAGTCGCCGCCCTGAAGAGCGTCGTGATTCATATAAAAGCCTCGCAACTCGTCGTCGTTACGAACGACTGTAATGCCGCGTCCGCCGCCGCCATCCGTGCGCTTCATCATCACCGGATAGCCGTGCGTTTGCGCAAAAGTTAAAAGTTCTCGAATATCTTTTACCGGCTCCGAAATTCCCGGAACTGGAGGCACTTTCGCGCGAACTGCCACGCGACGAGCCGTAATCTTATCTCCCAAATCAATAAGCGCTTCTGGACGAGGACCAATCCAAATAACTCCAGCATCGTTGACTTTCTTCGCAAAAGACGCAACTTCCGAAAGGAAACCATAACCCGGGTGAACAGCATCCGTGCCACTTCTTTTAATAATGTCAAGAATTGCGTCCTCGTTTAAATAAGTGTCGCGATACGTGTCTCCGGAAAGTGCGTACGCTTCGTCTGCCATTTCTACAAACTGCGCGTTTCGATCGGTCGGCGCGTAAATTGCAACAGTAGAAATGCCCATTTCGTGAGCCGTGCGAATAACTCGCAAAGCGATTTCACCGCGGTTTGCGATGAGAATTTTTTTGATATTCGTAACCATACGTTACAAGATATTAGAAAAGTTTCGTTTACGTATGAGCCGACATACACAAAAGCTAGAGCAAAATTTTGTACACTTCTCCAATGCACATGATTTTTGTGGCACGTATTGTGATTAGCGAAACGGAAAACAACCGGCAAAAACTTAAGTTAGCAACTTATTAAGTTACGGATAATCCATAAGCAAACCGGTAATAACCGAAAGAAGGTTTTCATGACTAGCATGAATCAAAATAATGCAACTACAGCAACCGCAACATCTAACGCAACCGTTAGTAAAGTAAAGGCAGCCGCAACTTGGCTTGCTAAGCCGGTTCTTCTAACCGTGCTTTTGGCACTTTCTACTATGGCTGGAGCGATTTATCTGCCTATTACTCCTGTGCCAATTACGTTGCAGACTCTTGTTTTGTGCATTATTGGTTTGACTTTGAGCTGGCAAAAGGGCGTTGCTTCCGTTGTAATGTATTTGGCTTTGGGCGCTGCAGGTTTGCCTGTGTTCGCTGGATTTAAGGGCGGCTGGGCCGTATTCGCAGGTCCTACTGCTGGCTTCCTCGTTGGCTTTATTTTTGGCGTTGCCGCAACTGCCGCTTTGAAGCGCGTATTCGACGTTGCTCTTGACGCAATGATGCCAGAACGCTCATTTAAGAAGACTTTCGCACGCTTCTGCACCTACTCAGTTGCTTCCATAATCGGCACGATTGTGATTTACGCATTCGGCATTTTTGGTCAGAGCTTACTTACCGGCATGCCGCTTTCTACTGCTGCAGCAACCTTGATTATCTTCATGATTGGCGATTTGATTAAGGCTTTTGTTGCGAGCGCGGCTTGCTCCGGCTTGTACAACGCACTTAACAAAAAGCGCGCGTAGTAAATAAACATAAACGCTCCAAAAGACGGAAATCCTCCTCGCGTTTGGAGCATTTAACTCACCACAACGCTCCAAACGTGGGGAATCTATCTCATGTTTGGAGCGTTTACTGTTGCGTAGCACTCCAAACGTGCGCAACTTGTCTCGCGTTTGGAGCGTTTTTTACTTAAACTCACTCTTCGTGCGCAACGGCCTGCACATCGCCGCTTTTTACCACAATCTCCTCGCCGGAATCTTTGCGAATCGTAAGAGACGCATCCTCCCCAATTCGCACAGCCGTTCCAGTCACCAAGCTTCCATCAACCGGATGCACGTTCACTTTGCGACCAATCGTCCAGCACACATCGCTTAGCTCCTTAAGTAAACCGGCGCAATTACTTGGATAATCACGAATAAAATCGCATAATCTCACTCGCAATCCAGTAACGATTTTTGCAGCAATCGCATCGCGCAATTCCGTAGCTTCCGGCAGCCCAGTCATGTGCATTTGCAGCGAAGTTGCCATCTTAATCGGCAATACTTCTTGCGGCACGTGCAAATTCAATCCGATTCCAAAAACTACTCCAACAACATCATCCTTGCTTGGATCAGCCACAATTTCTGTTAAGATTCCGCCCTCTTTGCAGTCGTGCAAAAACACGTCGTTAGGCCATTTAAGTTTAAGCGCACATGCATCCGCATGAATCGGTGAACTCTTATATTCTCGGAACGTTTCCAGCAGAGCATCTCGTGCCGAAAGACCTGCAATTATTGGCAACCAGCCGTTTCTGCTTTCGTCCATAACTATAGTTTTTGGCAGCAAAGTTACGAAAGATACCAAAAAACTTTCCCCAGGCCTACTCACCCACGCGCGTCCAAGCCTGCCGCGACCAGCTGTTTGCTCGTCTGCAACAATCGCAAATATTGTTGGTTTTCCGTCATCTCGCGAAATTATTTCGCCTTTTTGTATGATTTCGCGCGCAATATTTTGCGTAGAATCCGTAATTGCGAAATATTTTACTAAATCTGCTACATTTGACGTGCGCGGCATCAATGCCACACTTTGCGAAGAAAAAGTAGTCATAGGTATAATTTACATCAGATTACGTGCTTTAGCGTGTTTATTTTCACGAATTTAAGCAGAATAAGTAGCAGCAGTTAGTATGCGTAAAAAATTAGCAGGTGTAACAGATGAAGCAAATACGTTGCAAAATGCAATCTGAGCAGATGCGCGCAAGAATAGAGCTCGCATCTCGCATATTTTGTTACGTACTTTCCACAATACTTTGCTTTATTCTTGCACTTTGCACAAGCCTCGGCCCAATCTTTCGCAACCAAGACATTAAGGTTCATTTAGGTTCGATTACTGATTTTTCTTGGATTAATGCGCTGATTTTTATTGCCGCTTTCGCAGTATACGCGACTATTTTGTGGACGATTATTTATTACGGCAAACATGCTTCTTTCCCTAAGCAATATAGCCGTTTTGGGGCGTGGATTAAGTCGATTTTTAGAAAAAAGCACCGCGCATCCGCAATCTGCCGCCTAATTCGCAACATTTCGAAGCGTTTTTATAACGCCGCGCTCTGGTTTATTAAGCATTCCACACGAAACCGCCGCAATCTTTTCCTCACTTTCTTCCTAGGCTGGATTTGGGCTCCGGTCACTTTGCTTGCCGCATACGGCGCCGATATTTGCTCGCAAATTCGCGAGTACAGTTGGGCTTGGAATCAGGTTACAGGCTTAAAGCAGCCCTATATTGGCTTCTTTAGCTTCGTTCCAATGGACATTTACCCCACAGCTCACTACCTTTGGCCTTCGAAGCCAACCTATTTAACCGATCAGCACAACATTGTTCTAACCGTTATTTACGGCGCTACAACCGCAGTTTCTCGATATTTTACCGATTCCAACGATGCTGGAATTATACTTTTAGCTTTTATACAGTTTATATTTGCCGTTTGGTGCGTTGCCGCGAGCGCAAATCATTTCTTAAATCGACCTTGGTTAAAAATTGCACAATTGCCGCAAACCCAGCAAACGCAGCAAACCCAGCAAACCCCAATGTTCGCAAGATTTGCCGTCTTGCTAATGTTCTTGCTAAGCCCGCTTGTTGTGTGCTCCACAATTGCGCTCACAAAATCGCCACTTTTTGCCTTCGCGTTCCTATGGTGGTTCGGCATAAATTATGAACTCAGCAACGCATATTCAAACACAAGCAACACATATTCAACCTCCAGCAAAACTAAGCAAAACTGCACAAAAACCAACTGGCACACCGTTTTAGAGCTTCTTATTTCTGTATGCGTCATGCTTATTGCCGCAAAATATGCATGGTATATTCTACTTATACAATGCGTGCTTCTGCTTATATTCATGCGCAAACGCTGGCGTCTGTGGCTCTGCACTATTTTGCTTCCAACGATTATTATTCACGGCGCTCTGCTGCTTCTTATTTCCAGTGGCGCAATTATTAATGGCGATCCTATTGAAAGCCGCGGCGTGCAATTGCAACAGATCGCGCGCATTGCAAAACTCGACCCACACAGCATTCCTAAAAGCGCAAAACGTATTATTGCACCTATTTTTAACCTCGATCAAACCGCAGAAGCATACAAGCCTTACGATGCCGACCCTGTGAAATCTTCCGGATTGCAGTCAAAGAAAGTAAGTTACCGCTGGCGTTACGTTAGTCGCGAAAATATTAGCAAATTAAATATTGCATGGTGGCAAATGGTAACACATAGTCCGCTTGTGGCAACGGATGCTTTTCTTGCGAAATCTTACGGCTATTTCGATATTTTTGACCGCCCATACGTTGGTCCAGAATACTATATTGACACGGATAATATTCGCAATTCCGATTGGATTCGCTACTGGAATCCTCAGTTCCGCACAGACTTTGCAGATTCCATAAGCACTTGGAGCGATATTCCAGTTATCGGCTGGCCTATTCACGGAAATACTTTTGTTATTGCAACGCTGCTGATTGGGGTTGCGGAAATTATTCTTCGCCGCTGGCGCACGGTTTTGTGGCATATGCCTTTGGCTTTGCTTATTGGAGTAATGATTTTGGCACCTGCGAATAATTTTGAGCGTCACATGCTGCCTATTGCTTTTGTTTTCTGCTTTGTTGCTCTTACTTTTTGGAGAGATACTTCTACTCGCACGCGCTATAATGGTAAAGAATGTTTAGAGTTAAAGGCACAAGATGGACGAGAAGCATACACAGCAGTTTGCGCAAAATAGCAGCGAGCGCGCTTCACTCGTACCTTCTGAAGATCTTGATTTCCTCTCGCTTCTAGCCAGCGTGCAATCTTACGAAACTAATCAACCTAAAACTAACCAGCCTGAAACAAATCAGCCTGAAACCAATAAGCCTGAAACCAATAAGTCTGAAACCAATCAGACTGAAAATGCTATTGCAGAAACCAAATCTAATGAAGAAAAGCATCGTCACCATTTGTGGCATAGGCTTTCTGCAAATCAGAACAAAGATAATAAAAGCAAAGACGCTAAAGTCAAAGATACTCAATCTTCCGCAAACTCCACCCCACATTTTACCCCCCTACCTAGCGCTCCTAAACCCACTGATTTTGGCATTTTTGACACTCGCGACGGCCAAATTTTCGACTCAGCTATGCGCCTTCGTCTGCACACTTTAATTGCAACTTGCTTAATGAACGGCATTTGCGATTCTAGAATTAACGCTTTTATGCATTTGCTTCAGTGGCCCGACTCTCCAAAAATAGTTATTATTGCAGGAACTTTTGGCAAGGAAATCACTCCGGATGACGGCCCAAATCGAAAACCAGCTCCTGTAGCTCCTGCCGACAATACGGATGCTTTACGTCGCAATATTTGGCCGCAACTCGGAAGCTGCAACGCCTACGACGCTATTGTTGAGCGCGTGCAAAGTAGCGCATTGCAACGTATTTCTAAAGCATGGCAGGCAACTAAGTCTTTTGCTAAAAATATTAACGATTCCGCTGCTTTTGCAACACCTTCGCATATTATTCTGCTTGCTGTGCGCGAAGAGCCTAGCGAACAAGCTTTAGAGAAGATTTGCAGCGTGTTTGCTCCTTCTAAAAAGCCTATTTGCGTAAGTAGTTTAGTTGAAGGAGTTAGTGAGATTTCTTCCGAACTTACCGCAACTCTTGCGTCGATTGCTGTTGCGCCGGCGATTAAACATTTGCCACAGGTTATTCATACTGATGACGTGCTTCCAGAACGCGCACTTATTGGCGATTCTACTGCTTTTAATACTTTGTATAACAAGGTGTATCAAAGTTTGGCACCATACAGTAGTGATGATCCAACTCTTGAAACGATTGATATGTTCTTGCGTTTTGGCGGCGCTCTTGATCAGACTGCGCACGAGCTGAATGTGCATCCAAATACTGTGAGATATCGTTTGCGTAAGGTTGCGCAAACTACAGGTTGGGATGCGACGGATCCGCGCGCAGCTTACGTTCTGCAAACGGCAATAACAATTGGTCGCATTCGCGATTCGCACTAAACGATGCACACAACAATAAAGACGCGCGACCTAAACTACTCACCTCTGAGTCGTTTTGGTCGCATCGCAACAGCAAGCAGTACTCACACCACAGCAAGCAGACACATAAAAAGAAAGGGCCTGGAGCCTGATGCCCCTAGTAGCACCAAACCCAAGCCCTTTAACAAAACCGACTCGTTTCCCTAACAAACAAGCCAGCCAAACACTCAACAGTCACGCCCCCGAAAGCCAGCGCACAACACTACCGTGAAGAAAGAGATTTGGCAAAACAGTAGAATCATGCAAAAGCCCGAAAGCAAACCCGCCGCAAAACACTAAACAGCATTTGCAGCACGTTGAGTGAAAGATTTAACAAGTGAGCGCACCATACTCACATACGGCACGCTCACAAACAAATCATTAAACGATCAGCACACTTAATGTGCTAACAGCTTAGTGACGGATCTTGCGGAGAGCAACACCCATGCCAGCAAGCACGGAAGCAGCAACAGCAGCCAAAGCTACAACAGCACCGGTCTTAGCCAATGGAGCAGCCTTCTTAGCATCAGCCTTCTTGTCAGCCTTCTTGTCGGCCTTAGCACCCTTGAGAGCCTTCAAGACATCCTTGGCGCCAGTATCGCAGCTCAAATCACGAGCGTGATCATTAGCGGAATCCAAGATAGCTTCAGCGCGAGTGCGGTTGTGATGAGCAACCTCAAGCAAGCCCTTAGCCTGAGCAATCTTACCCTTGATTACCTTAGCTGCATCCCAATCCTCAGCAGCCTTAGCATCATTGTAATCCTCGTTAAGCTCTGCAAGGATATCCTTCACAGCAGCCTCAACGTGGCCGTAGTGCTTTACAGCCTTCTGGAGCTGACGACGAAGCTTAGCCAAGTAAGCGCAGTTGTCGCCACCGAAGTTCTTAATGATGTTAGCCCAACCGGACTGCTTCAAACCGAACTCGAGCTTGTCGAGAAGAGCATCGTAAGCAGCAATGTTGGTGATACCCTTCTTGATAAGTTCAGCGGTCAAACCCTTGTAGTTGGTGTAAAGAGTGCTGGTACCGAATGGGGAAACCATGGTAGCGCCAGATGGCTCATCGCCACCCTTCAAAAGATTAATAAGATCAAGCTTCTTATCATCCTTTGGAGTGGTTGGAGTGGTTGGAGTGGTTGGAGTGGTTGGAG
>NZ_JBKQXU010000002.1:0-440 GCF_048545135.1 Gardnerella bretellae | reverse complement strand
TTGGAGTGGTTGGAGTGGTTGGAGTGGTTGGAGTGGTGTTAGATGGCTTACCAGCATTAATCACATCATTATCAGAATCAACCTTATTCTGAGCATTAGTGACAGCCTTCTTAGCTTCCTCAACAGCAGTCTTCTTAGCCTTGGTTGCTTCCTTAGCCTGATCGTAAGCAGTCTGAGCAGCAGCCTTACCAGCCTCATCGGCGTTATCAAGAGCAGTCTTCTTAGCAGCCTCTTCAGCCTCAGCAGTCTTCAATTCCTTCTGCTTCTTCTCGAGATCCTTCTTAGCATCATCGAGAGTCTTCTGATCCTTCTTGAGATCTTCCTTAGCCTTAGCAACCTTAGCAGCATTAACATCCTGCACGAGCAATGGGCTAAAATCAGGATCTTGAGCCATTGCTGGAGCAGCAAAAGCCAAGCCGGAAACGAGGGTGGCGCCAGCA